>MAXR01000149.1 GCA_001751155.1 Desulfuromonadales bacterium C00003068
CCAGAGATGATGTCAAAGTAAGTGTAGACCGGACCTGAGGTCACCATCATGCCAACAACATTTTGCCAGATATCTTCGAAGCGACTTTCGTCTGGGCTGATAATGGTGTTGTAAGAATAAAAGGTAAGATTACTTACTGGGCCCCAATTAACTGGCAGCGAGTAAGACAGGTTGAAGATACCGATATCGGCATCGGATGGTGCTCCCCAGCTATAGCCATAGCAACCGAGGGTGATGATATCGTCATCGGAACCTGCTGGATTATCAACGTTGTATTGATAGCTGACATATTCTAACTGCAGGTTAAACGGCCCATAGTTGCCGTTAAGATGTACCGCACCCGCCCAATGCTCACCCATATTGCCGGTGTTGTCATTATAGATGCCACCGTATTGACCAGAAACACCGATTTCGCTACTCGCATTTTCGCCATGCTCAAAAAGGTACGCCACACGCAGGTTGCCCTGATTGCTCTCTCCGTTGCCTGCACCCTGCGAGCCAGCATAGCCGTCTTTATTGGAACTAATTACATCCACAGAGTAGCGCTCGGAATTGCTGGCATCGCCAAGCTCGCCATTTTTATAAAACGCTGCTGTAATAGATAGTGGACCTGGTGTGTAAAGCAACTTGATGCCCATGTCGTAATCATCTTCAAGACCTACATAATAAGCACCACTGAACCAAAAGTTGTGCGAAGCGTAGGGTTGCAAGCCAAACGGAACCTGCTGAACACCAATTTGGCCCTGTAGGTCATCGGTAAAATTGTAACCGATATAGCCATGGTGAATAGTATTGAAGTCATATTCTGGATAAAAACGATATTGAGCCGACAGGATCATATCTCCGATTGAACCATTCAAGTCAAAACGAAAGGTGTCAAAAGAGAAATCTCCACCCTTATCTTGACTGGCATCGGACCAATCTTTAACACTATATTGTGCACGCACGGCACCGCCAACTGTAATAGCGGGCTTACTGGCCGCTACAACCTCTTCAACGATTTGTCTTACGCTTGCGGTCTCTTGCTCAGCAATTGCGACATCTGCTGCGGGTTGTTGCATTGCATCTTGGTCGATCAGTTTTTGTTCGAGCACGACCATGCGCTGCTTAAGTGCTTGCAGTTCACGTAAAATTTCATTGTCGGCTGCGAATGCGCCACCGCTGATTAACAGCACTAGCAATGTGGGCAGGATAAGTTGATAGCAAACTTTCTTCATTAGTTGTGTCTCCATTATTTTACTATTAATGCAAGTAATATTCTGCGAATGTTTTTCCACTGGCCATCCCAAGGAACTTACGAACAGATCTCTGGGGCCTCAACTGGCAAGTGGTGTCGAATAATTACCACTGCGAACGATTTCATCTAGTTTTGCAGCAATCGACTCGGCCTATTTAGGCAGCCAAGCCTGCACGGTCTCAGGATGTTCGTTGATCCAGAGGACGGCGTTGTCGTAAGGATTGCTATTTTCCTGTTGATTCATAACCATGACCTGCTGTAGATCTGCTGAAGACCAGTGAAAATTGTCCAACACCGCATAAACCTCAGGCATTTCAGCTTTTAAGCCTGTACGTACGATGGTATTGATATCTTCGGCGCCGCCATAGATGTTGAGCGGATCCTCTAAATATTTCAGTTGCCAGCGACCAAACATCCAGTGTGGAGTCCAACCCGTGACTGCAATCCATTCTTTATTGCGGATTGCATCTTTAAGTGCAGCTGTCATTGTTGCACCAGAGCCTTCGATTAAACGAATACCCTTGAGCTGATAATCCTCAATAACTTTCTCTGTTTTCATCATGAGACCAGCACCGGGGTCAATACCGACAATGCGATTGCTAAATTTATCCTTGGTATCGTTCATCTGTGCAATGGTGTCGATTGTTACATACTCAGGGACAACAAGGCCAATACGCGTCCCGCTAAGATTGGGGCCAAGATCTTCAACTTTTCCTTTAACACCCTCGAGGTACGTGGCGTGAGTGGTTGGCAGCCAAGCCGTAGTAAAGCCATCCGCTGAATCTGTCGCTACCGCTTGCCACATCGCTGCTGCTGAAACCGAGACCAACTTCACATCGTAGCCTAGCTTTTCTTGCAACACGGCCTTCATCACATTGGCAGAAGCTGTGGCACATGACCACTCTACGTACACCAACTTGACCTTACCTTTGCTCGCTTCGGCTGGCTGTACGAATACGCCGACGAGTATCGCCAAGAGTAAACAAACCGTTGAACTAATCATTCCTAATCTTTTTTGCATGGAACTCCTCCTCCTGATAAAAAAACAACCTGATCAGTATCAATCTTCCGCATCGACCTTGTACGTACCCCCTTCATGCCCGCTAATGCGAGTAACCAGAGATTTTATATACGTTCGCCATTCCCGCCTTCGCGGGAGTGACGAACTATTTGGCAATAGTGGAAGATGAGTGCTAATCAGGAAAGACAAACAGTAACTATGCAGTTAAATCCATTCCAAGAGACATAAGAGCCTTAGCAAATAGGAAGTGAAACCATTTAATTCGTACTGCTAAATAGTTACCAAATAAACTAAACAAGATGGTTCTTATTGATCCGCAGATTTATTGCGGCCCAATTTGCTGGTAAAGCGGTCGAGAATCATGGCGAGAATAACAATGCCAATTCCGGCTTCAAAGCCTTTACCGGGTTGTAACCGTTGAATCGCCTTCCAAACTTCACCACCAAGGCCACCGGCACCGATCATAGCCGCGATGACTACCATAGATAACGCCAACATGATTGTTTGATTAACTCCAGCCATAATAGTTGGCAGCGCGAGTGGTAATTGTAATTTTATCAGTTTTTGACGGCGATCACAGCCATAAGCATCGGCCGCTTCCACCAGTTCAGCTGGGACCTGACGAATACCCAAACTGGTGAGACGAATTGCTGGGGGCATGGCAAAGATTACCGTAGAGAAAATTGCGGCAACAGGCCCCAAACCAAAAAACGGAATGGCTGGGATCAGATAAACAAACGCCGGCATGGTTTGCATCAAGTCTAATAGCGGCATAATCACGCGATGGGCTCCATCATAGATTGCGGCTAAAATACCTAATGGAATACCGATGGCCACCGCTACAACGGTAGCGATGAGCACCAGAACCAATGTTTCGATGGTGGGCTCCCACAACTGTAAGTTGTCTAGAAAAAAAAGACCCAGCATGGTTCCCAATGCCATTCTTTTACCGACAGCTTTATAGGCTCCAACAGCGACCACCAAAATAAACAACCAACTCGGAATAAGGAGCAAGCCGTCCGTGGCAGCTTCCATGCCGGTGCTCATTATTTCACTTATAGCCTTGGTGATCCATGCGAGGTGATCCGTCAGATAATCCAGTAAGGTATCAATATATTTAGCTAGCTGAAACTTGGGAAAATTCATTGCGCCATCCCTTCACTTAGGGTTTCGGGGGCTTGTTCCAGCTCTAATCCACCTTCAGCAATTCCTGCTAAGAGGGAACCACGTACCACAACACCCAGCAATTTCCCAGCTTCGCTTACCACAGGTAAGGGTAAATTAGCATCCGCCATGCGGCCAATAAGATTGGTAACCGGTTCATCTGGCGTTGTGGTTGGAATGTCGCGCAAAAGTATGTCCTTTGCCATTTTTTGACCTGATTCTAGCGCATCTTTACAAGACTGGGCCGTTACCAAACCCTGCAAAGTTTTGTCTCGATTCACCACAAAAATGGAACTGATTCCCACGTCGCGCATTTTATGCAGCATGGTGCGCACTCCATCTTTAGGATAGGCGACCGTTTTAGCCCGCACCATCACTGAGCTGGCGGTGAGAACCTTGGTCATATCAACGTTTTCGACAAAACGGGAAACATAATCGTTAGCAGGTTGAGTCAGTATCTCCTCAGGGGTACCGATTTGAACGATCCGGCCATCTTTCATCAGAATGATACGGTCGCCAATTTCCAGAGCTTCATCCAAATCATGGGTAATAAAGATAATGGTTTTTTTAAAGCGATCCTGTAATTCAACAAGCTCGTGTTGCATATCACGCCGAATGAGGGGGTCTAGAGCGCTAAATGCTTCATCCATTAGTAGGATGTCTGGGTTCACCGCTAACCCTCTGGCCAAACCAACACGCTGCTGCATGCCACCAGAAAGTTGCCCAGGATAGCTGTCTTCCCATCCTTCCAAACCGACTTGCACGAGTGCCTCGCGTGCTTTAGCGACACGTTCGTCTTTGGCAACACCTTGTATTTCAAGGCCAAACTCTGCATTTTCTTGAACAGTTCGGTGGGGGAACAAGGCAAAGTGCTGAAATATCATGCCAAACTTTTTCCGCCTCAGATTGCGCAGATCAGTGCTGTTCAGCTTTGTGATATCGCAATCATCAATAATAATTTCCCCATGACTGGGTTCAATCAATCGATTCATACAGCGGACAAGAGTAGACTTTCCACTTCCAGAGAGTCCCATGATAACGAGTATTTCACCGTCATAGACATCAAAGGTAACATCAGCCAAGCCAACGCTTTGTTTCGTTTTTTCTAGTATTTCATCTTTACTTGCACCTTGATCTAACATCTTCAAGGCAGTCTCTGGTGAAGATCCAAAAACTTTATATAAATTATGCACTTGCATTTTAGGTTTTATTATCTCTGGACCGGTGTCCATTTAGTATAACTCCTTACTGTAAGCCTGAATCTGATGTGTATCCAGCGATAAGTAGCGTAAGTTCTATAACAATGATCAAATTCATGAACTTACTACTATGAATCAAAAACATATCGATGAAATCAGGTTTTAGTTGTTTGTATATGTAGTTACTGTAAATGTTTATATATATAGTAGTATTGATACTGTAAAAATAAATACTGGTCTATGACAAGCAGGAAAATGCACTGCGAGTTATTTATTGCTACATGGTGTACATGTGTCAAGGATTGAACAAAGGGAATAGAACTGCTATTTTTATGGAGAGAAACGTGTAGGATTTTTTATGCATAAATGACAGGGTTTGTTCAATGAATCTCGTTGCTTTTTCCTTTTAGCAACTTGGTTAATATTGTAGCGGTTAACTACAATGTAGTAGCAAAACTTTGATTACCTAAACATATCCAGCCATACAATGTCAAATTTGATTAAATATTTTCGGTACTACAGCTAAGAAAATCTCCTCAAAAGAAAGGTACTTACAGTAGTTTATTTATTTTTTATACCCATGAGATAAAGAGAATAAATAAATGGGCCAAAGCCAGAATGAATGCCCCAGTCTTTTTTTAATTATCTATCGCC
>MAXR01000150.1 GCA_001751155.1 Desulfuromonadales bacterium C00003068
ATGTCGATGTTGTTGCTTTGTCGCACTTCCACGACGACCACACGCGCGGGCTGTTGTCTCATAAGTTTTCTGGTCGTAAACATGTTGTTTGCCACCCGAGGGTTTTGACGGAATCTTACGATTCCGACGATCCAAAAGCGATGCAAGACTATCGGGATATTCGCTCGACACTCATTCGCGATTTTAATGTAGAAACCACTCGTGAACCATTGGAAATTACTTCTGGCGCTTTCTTTTTAGGCGAAATTCCTCGAGTCACTCTATTTGAGCGTGGAATGTCATTCGGTGACCCAATGGAAGACGACACAGCCTTGGCATTCAAAACGGACAAAGGCGCTGTGGTTATCTCGGGTTGTGCACATGCAGGCATCTGCAATATATCTCAAAGAGCCAAAGAAGTTACAGGGCAAGACCTTCACGCCGTCATCGGTGGATTCCACATGATGAAAGCAGAGAGCCCACCCGTGGATGAAACGATCGAATGGTTCCGCAAAGAAAACGTCGAGCTTCTTCTACCCATGCATTGTGTCGAGTTCGAATATCTCGCACGTTTCCACACTGCATTCTCAATACCCAAGCTGGGTGCGGGCGATCTGATCGAAATATAGCGAGACACTTCTCAGACTGCTATGGGCTCTAAGCCGCCTTTGAACCTGTTCAAATCAGGTTGGTCTGGAAAATGACGCCAGAAGTCCGCTTTGAGCCCTCATGCGACATTCCTTCCGGTCCAAAACCGACATGAACTGCCCAGTCCTGCCGTTTGCTCGAAGACTCTACACCGAATTCCAGCTTTCTCATTTCGACCATCGGTTAAAATCGCAGCTTTTTGATGATCTCGCGGTTTGATCAAAGCATCACACAAGTGCGCTGTACAAAAAGGTTGGGTTGGTCAAAATGATCGCAGCGACGACAGAAGAAGCTTATGAAGAAGCTGGTCTGGCGCTGGCAGCAAACCTTGCAAATGTTGAAGAGCAATTAGATCCACGCGGCCCATTATTTCTTGGCAAAAAGATTTCGCTGATGGATTCGACCTATGCTCCTCTCTTCGTGCGTTTGAAATACCTAAAAGAAATTGCGCCCATCCCAGACATGGGCTCCCGGCTCAGCCGTTGGGACGAAGCCTTGCTCTCCCATAACGCGGTACAGCGTTCCACAGACAAAAACTTTGAGAGGATTTTCCGCCAATTCATCATACGAAAGGGAAAGGATGGGTATCTGGATCGACTCGTTGCTACGAACTAAACTGGGACGGTTCACATACTTTCGCGAAGATTGCGATATTCGGAGGGTTAGGGTGCTCTACGGAAGCAATATCTCACGGAAAAAGGTAGAAACTAATACGAACGATATAACAAATCGGAGGAAGAGCTGTTTCCTGTTGAAGTTACCGAATTATCGCTTGGTATCGGAAAAGTACTTTGTAACTTTGGGCTCTAAGCGGTCATCCGAGATCTTGGTTAAAATAAACGCCTGACGCTAGTCTCCGTCCGTAGCCGTCTCTTTTCGACTAAACAGATCTTTCCCGATGTATAATCCGGCACCAACGCCGATTAGAAACAGTAGAACTTCCGGCGCCCTGCCTCGTGCGAGCAAAATCATTGTAATAGCAATCACTGGCCCAATCCTGAGAAGCGTTTTTTTGCTAATTGCTATTTTGTCGCCGTTTTCCATGTTAAATTGGTAACACTACGCAGAGAGTTACGCAATTGTCGTTGCAGCGTTATGAATGTGAAGCGAGCATTAGCTGCTCCGCAGAAACGGTAAGTTTGGGCTCTAAGTAGACGCTGAGCCAGTGTAGTTATCCATGTGTCGAAGGTATTAGGTTTTAACCCCACCGTTTACACAAATATTTGGTGACGACAAACGAGGCTATTGCTGAGGTGAAAGCATTAAAAGGCATAATGATATTTGGATGGTAAACGATCAGAGCTATTTATAGATTGGGCTTTAAATAGTTGTTAACGCAAATTAGTACTATATAGTTATTTTGTTAGTTAGTAATGAATCAGTAAAAAGGATAAAGCCATGGGCGATTTGACCATTCGAGTTTCACAAATGAGTGGGAACGTACCCGTCTCCGTATTACATATTTCGGGCGACGTTGATGCCAGCACACATGTTGAACTTGATGCCGAGGCAACCGCCGCNNGCGATCGACCAAGGTGCTACTCATATATTGTTGGATCTAACCGATTGCAATTACATGAGCAGTGCCGGGTTTAGATCCATACACAAGATTCACTCCGCCATCCAGGTTGGACATGAAGGCGGTTCCAGAATTAAACTTCTGAAACCTACGGACGAAGTTAAGCGTTTGCTAAAAACAATGGGTTTCAATGCCTATGTAACCGTCCACGATGATTTGAACGAAGCTATCAAAGCCTTCTAGAGCGGGTTGGCAAATATGGTCAACTCAGGCCCTAAGTTGGAAATAAAATCAGACTTGAAAAATTTGTCACTAATCCGCGACTTCATCACTGAAGTTGCTGGTAACGTGGGTTTTTCAGATGTCGAAGTCGAGGAATTACGTCTGGCTGTAGACGAGGCCTGCGCTAATGTCATAATTCACGGTTATGGTGATAGTGATGGTGTACTGATAATTTCCACTGAATTCCGAGAAAGTAAGTTGACCATAAGTATTCATGATCAGGCCAAACAATTTGATCCCATTGCTGCGGGGGTGGGCACGGATATCGACGCACCTCTAGATATGCG
>MAXR01000151.1 GCA_001751155.1 Desulfuromonadales bacterium C00003068
TTTCCCAGCAAGATCTTCAAATTCGGCATTCGCCATATCTGAGAACTTAATTTTCTCATCAATTTTACGTTCACCAAGCTCCCACAAGTTTTCACAGTAATCGCCAACCTTTTCCAGATCATTGACCATATGCATCAACGAAGAGATCTCTTTTGAAACTTCCTGTGAGATAGGTCGTTGAGATACCGCAACAAGAAAGTCCAAAATCTGACGTTGCAACAGATCGATCAAATCCTCTTTTTTATTCAAGCCATCAAGCAACCGCTTGTCCTTGGTTTGGATAAACTTCAATGTATCATCCAAACATTCGACACAGAGTAAGGCCATTCGATTAGTCTCTAATCGCGCCTGGCTCAATGCTAAAGGCGGAGTGTTGAGAACACGACTATCAATAAATTTCAACTGATACTCAATTTCCGTATCTTCACCTTGAATAATTCGAGTAGAAATCTTGGCCAGCAGACCAATGATCGGTAAAAAGATAATAACATTCAGAATATTGAACAGCGTATGAGTATTAGCAATGTGTCGAGCGATATAAGGCTTATCACCAATGGAGGCACCAAGCTCGCTCGCTTGCTGTTGTGTGGTGATAACAAAATCCGCATCGCCGGGTGTCAACCAAGAGATAAACTGAATAAAATAAGGGAAGAATATCAGCATGTAGGCCACACCGAGAAAGTTAAACAAAAAGTGTGAAAATGCGGTACGACGTGCAGCAATATTAGTACCAATTGCGGCAAGGTTTGCCGTAATGGTTGTACCAATATTTTCACCTAAGATCAGAGCCATACTGCCTTCAAAGCTCACCAGACCGCTCGTTGCTAAGGCAAGAGTAATACCGATGGTAGCACTACTACTCTGAACAATAACAGTTAGCAACGCGCCGACAGCGACAGCAAGAAGATGGTTGTCGCCAACCAAAGTGAAGATATGGCGAAACTCACTACTCGCCTTGACCGGGTCAAAGGCAGTCTTCATCACCGACAGGCCATAGAACAAGATACCAAAGCCAAGGATGATTTCGCCGATGTAAACCCAATCTTTACGCTTCGAGAACAGTTTCAAGCCAACACCAATACCGATGGCGGGCAAAGCAAACTTGGTGACTTTGAAAGCGATCAACTGGGCGGTAACCGTCGTTCCGACATTGGCACCCAGCACAACACCAATGGCTTGAATCAACGACATCAGTCCCGCATTAACAAAGCCGACAACCATAACGGTTGTCGCACTGGAAGATTGAATGATTGCCGTAACAGCTAAACCAACAAAAGCAGCCATGTAACGATTATTCGTTAGGGCTGCAAGTATCTTACGCATCCGGTCGCCAGCGATCTTTTGTAAGCCCTCCGACATGATTTTCATGCCAAACAGGAACATACCAAGACCGCCCATCAACCCAAATATCAGTTTCTGGCTTAATAGAACCGACATATCTGACCTCCCAGAGGATGCCTATCGTTTATAAAACGACAAGCGGCGGCACCGAATGCCACCTGTATTTATGTGCAACAATCTATCGACAATCAACCCAACATTCATCACCATATTAGGAAACAATAAGATCCTAGTATGGTTCTGGTAAAAACGATGCGAATATAACCGAGCTGGAGCCATTTGACAATAGCAAAACAATCAAAAAACTTGACTATTTAACTCAGAAAAACACAGGGAATTTCCATCTCACAACAACGGGGCATAATCGCTATTTTTAAAACATCAAGCCGACGATGTGCTTACCCTATGAAGGGTTTGATTTAATATAGTTAGCGAGAGTGCGTAATGACTCAAGAGCCTCACGACCTGATTGCTGTCCACCGATACGAACATCGTAGTGTTTTTGAATCGCAACGACGATCTCAACCGCATCCAACGAATCTAATCCTAAGGGTGAATCTGGGCCGATAAGCGTACTATCAGGATCAATGGTATCAGGAATATCTTCATAGATATGACATGCTTCAGTAATGACATTTTGCAGTTCTTGATAAATCTGGTCTTGATCCATCTCTAACAAACTCCTTCAATAAATAACGATTACTTCAGATGACGTAATTGCCGCCATGAAATCAAAATACATAGTGCAAAGCAAAGCAACAAGGCACATAGTTGCGGCAAGATATCGTGTAATGTCCCCCCTCGCAATAACAAAATCTGAAAGGCTTCCAACCCCCAACCTAAAGGAGAAACAACGCTTAACGATTGCATCAGTGCAGGCATCATATAAACAGGAACCATAATACCACCAAGGGCCGCAGAGATAACGATCGCAACTGCTGCTGTCAAAGTAGCTTGCTGCTGACTCTTGGCAACAACACCCAACAATAAACCAAAGCCACACGCCGCTAATCCCGAACACAATGCCACGATAAAGAACGATAATCCTTTACCATTTAACTGCAACACATCAGTGCCGAGCAATGGTAAAACAAAAAAACCGATCAGCAACATCAAGCTAAACTGCACCATATTAAGAGACAAGTAGGCGAATAGTCGGCCAAACAATAAGCCAAATTGTTGCCCCGGAACCAAAAGCAAACGGGTAAACACCCCCTGATCACGCTCTTGTAAAATCACCCCCGACAAAGGCAAGATAATAAAAAAGATACCAAACAGAGACCATGCTGGAACATTGTGTTGGATGGAAGTTGGCGTAATCACAACATCTTTGGCATTAACCTGCACAGCTTGAAATAAGGACGTTTCGTCAGAAGGGAAATGGAGCGCAAACGGTTTTTGTGCTAACACTTGGCCAAACATCGGTCCCAGTTCACGGCTTACGTGTCGTTCAATTTGCTTAGGCAACCATGTTTGAAAAGCCGTCATTTTAAGTTTAAGGGTTTCACGTGCCACCAATTGAGTCAATAAACCACGTATTCCTGCCTGCAAGCCGCCTTGGACAGCTGGATCAAAAAAATAATCCATTGAAACATGGGATAGGTTCGCCGTGTTAGGGTCACCTGTTTCAGCAGCCATAGCCGCTTTAACCTGAATATCAATCGCCCCCTTTAGCTGTACTGAAGCCGCCGGAGGAAGATAAACACCAACTTGCCAAACGCCGTCGCTGACCATCTCTTTTGCGTGTTCAAAGCTCATCTCCTGATCAAAGATACTAAGATCGAAACTACCCGTAGCGCTCAACTGCTCAACAATAGCTTGGCCAATAGTTCCTTGGTCATGATCAACCAGCACCATTTTGACGGTGGTCGCACCACTTACCTTTAAAATGTTATCCTGAACCAAGCAAACAATAAGCACTAAGGCAACGGGCATGATAAAGAGAACGGCAAGCCCTCCCCTGTCACGACGCAACAGATGCAGCTCTTTGATAC
>MAXR01000152.1 GCA_001751155.1 Desulfuromonadales bacterium C00003068
TAACAATAAAAATGGCTACACCCAACGGGATATACAGGCGATAGAACAATTGGCCGAACTGTTTGCTGTTGTTCTGGTGAAAAACAAAAAAAACTACAACAAAGATGATTAATAAGTGGGCAGCTCATACCACATTTAACTCAATAATCACTATGAATCCATGCCAGAACAGCCGAGATATTTCGGTAGCATCTTCAAAAGGAAGCTTTCAGACATGCAGGCAACAGATAAGCAAAAAGTCTCACTGTTTACCAACAGCGACTACCAAGCCCTTGCCGACAGCAACCACCAACTTATGCGTCAGGTCTTGCGTGAATTTCATCATCGTATTTCGTCAGCCAGCGGTGATGAACTATTTTTATCACCGCTTAAAGACTTAGCTTTTTTATCTGGCGCTGACTATATTTTCATCTGTAAGTTTTGCAATAAAAGTAAAACACGGGTAAGAACCATTGCCGTTTATGGTGAAGGGAAATTATGTGAAAATTTTGAGTTCGATCTCAACAATACTCCTTGTGAAAATGTGGTCAAAGATGGCCCGTGCTGCTACCTCAGAGGTGTGCAATCGGAGTTCCCTCTTGACGAACTCAGCCTCGAACTAGGCATCGACAGCTACATCGGAATCCCTTTAATGAGTGCTACGGGGCAAGTTATTGGCCCGATAGCCATTCTTGGTCGCGAACCATTACGTAATAATGTCTTCGCTGAATTGTTATTACAAATCTATGCCTTACGTGTTGCAGCTGAACTTGAAAGCAGAAACAATAACACAGCACTCAACAACCAAAGAGATCGCCTGCAAGCGATACTGGATGCCATACCGCAACCAATATTCCTAAAAGATCACTCTGGTCACTACACTGATTGCAATAAAGCCTTCCAACAACAGCTAGGGATAAGTAAAAAACAGTTGCTCGGAAAAACTGTTTTTGACCTGGCTCCAACGCGCGCCACGAATTGCTATAATGAGGATATTGCCGTCTTTCAAACTAAAAACTTGCGTGAATATGAGGAACTCATTGATTATGCCGATGGTTCCCGCCGTGACGTTGTTTTCAGCAAATCCCCCATTCTTAACACCAATGGTTCTATTGATGGATTAGTTGGAACCATCCGCGATATCAGCAGTAATAAGCGCGCCGATGAGACCATTAATACCCTCATCAAAAGTATCGTCGGACTCGACGGGAAGATATGTCTCTACAATGTGCTCAGGGAATTATGCCGTTGGCTCGATGCCGAATACGCCATCGTCACGGAAATTATTTCAAAAACCCAAATAAAAATTATCGCCATGCATTCTGACAGCGTACTGTTGGAAGGACACATCCTCCCTTTTGAAAGAACCCCTTGCGGCAGTGTCATTCAAGAGGATTACCGCTATTATTCCCAACAGGTGCAAGAGCTTTTCCCTACCGATGAATTGCTAGTGAAACTAGACGCACAAAGCTACATCGGTGTCCCCCTTTATGGCGAAGATGGCACTATTCTCGGCACAATGTGTGTTTTATCTCGCCACGTGCTCAACTTGCCACGACGAACCCGCGAACTAATGGAGATTCTCGCGGTTAAAGTTGCTGCAGAGATTGACCGGAATCACGCCAAAGTTGCACTGCAAAAAAATAAAGAATACATTAACTATATCGCCAACTACCATCAAATAACGGGCTTACCCAACATTCTGTTGTTTCAAGATCGACTACAGCAAATGGTAAAGAATGGTAGTTCTGGCAGCAATCAGGTTGCCCTACTTCACCTCGAAGTGGATCGTTTAAAGATAATAAACAACTCTCTCGGCCGCCATATTGGTGATCAAGTTTTAAAAGAAGTCGCACAACGACTGGTTAAGTGCGTTAGTGATAAAGGATCTGTCTCCCATCTTACTGGCAACGAATTTGGAATCATTCTTGAGCGCAACAGTGATGTCAACAATGTTGTTTCCCTTATCCAAAAGATTCAAAAAAACGTCGCGAATTCAATTAGTATCGACGACGAGCGGCTCTATGTCAGTACCAGTATCGGCATCTGCCTCTATCCTGCCGATGGCAACGATATGTTGTCACTGCTCAATTGTGCTGGCTCAGCTCTTTCACGAGCAAAGAAAAACGGTGGCGGTAAATATCAATTTTACACCACTGCGATGAATGACCGCGCCCACGAGTTGTTGCGACTAGAGAACAACCTAAGAAACGCCCTAAAGAATGACGAGTTTGTTTTAAATTACCAACCGCAATTTGACCTTAATACCAACACGATTATCGGTGCCGAAGCCTTAATCCGCTGGCATCATCCACAACTGGGGATGGTGCCCCCTAATGACTTCATCCCTCTGGCAGAAGAAACAGGATTAATCATCGATATCGGTGAATGGGTCCTCTACACGGCCTGCCAGCAAAACAAACTGTGGCAACAATCTGGCTACCCATGTTTTTCAATTGCGGTCAATATTTCTGCCCCTCAATTTGCGCAAGACAATCTTGTCAATTTTATTGAGCAGGTGTTGAAAGAAACAGGCCTTGAACCACAGTTTCTTGAGTTAGAGATCACCGAAAGTTTAATTATGCAAGATATTGATGCAGCGATAAGCACCATGAACCAGCTAAAAAAACTTGGTATATCTCTCTCAATTGACGACTTTGGTACGGGTTATTCATCCCTTAGCTACTTAAAACGCTTTCCCATTGAAAAGCTAAAAATTGATCAATCATTTATCAAGGATGTCATGCAGCAAGGTAACGATGCTGCCATCACCACATCGATCATCGCCTTAGCACAAAATATGAACCTTAAAACCATTGCTGAAGGGATTGAAACAGAGGAACAACTCCAATTTCTTCGCCAAGCTGGATGTGAAGAGGGGCAAGGATTCTATCTTGGCCGACCGAAATTAGCCATGGAGATACAACAGCTATTAGACAAATCAACGTCAGCGGTTCAATGCAGCGATAGCAACATAACTAATTAATTAGGATAAAAGAGGATTCTCGTGATCACATTCATCGTGCTCATTCCAACCATGAGTTACACAGTAATGAACCTACAAATAAATAATTATCATTCCAAAGTCTCCGAATATCATCCGTAAAAACATATCAACAATCTTGCACAACGGACTTCCACAATCATACTTAATGTTCTTACTCTAGTGGCTAAGTAGGCCACCAACAGCTTAGAGGAGGATACAATGGGAACTCACTATATTATGGATGATTGCACCCGTTGCGGCGCTTGTAAAAATGTTTGTCCTGCCGATGCCAACAAGTGTCCTTAGCCGCTTCTGAAGGAGACCAAACGGCCGATAGACGGTTTGCAGAAAATGTAGGCAGCCTGTTTTTATGATCATTCGCTGACGATAATTTACTGCCAGTTCAAAACTTAACTCACCTCAAATTTGTACATCGATCATTCCCTCACTTATTTGCACATCACAACGAACATTACCCACCAACCTGGGATCTTACAGCCCACTTCTCACCTTAAACAGAACACCAATATCACTTAATTGTACCAACGAGCATAAATGAACCTTGGTTCAACAAACTAATGAACCATAAACAATAACCTCAAACTTGAAACATTATTTACAGCCAACGATCAAAAAAACGCCGCACAATCACTGGACTTCACAACAGCATAAGATACCTTTCATAATGCAGCATTTATTTTACGACAAATCAACTGAAGCACAAAAATGAAAATTCGTTCCTAACATTAGAGAATGGCTGCAACACTTAGGGAGGATGTTACGGCGGCTCTACTCGATATCAGCTGCTCGAAAACTATGAAAGGGAGGCAGAATGAAGAGTTGGTATAGACTGTTTCTCAGTATCGCTATCCTGTCAACGGTGGTGCTACCACCGAGTAGCGTTCTGGGGGCAACAGTCTCAGGAAGGTCAAGTACTGAAATCGAATGGTACGATACAGGCGATGGTGAAACAGCCGTCCCTTTTTATCAGTACCTGCTGCTCAATGTTCACGATATTGGCGGCGCTGGTATGAACTTTCGCGGTTATGGCCGCGTTGCCGATGATCTAGCTGATGAAGCCGATGTAGATAGTCGACTCTATTACGGCTATATCGAGAAAAAAGGGCTGATTAATGACCTCGATGCTCGTTTGGGTCGTCAGTTTATCTCAACCACGGCGGGGGCATCGATCATGGATGGCCTCACCCTCGAATATGGCGGTCTCGATGGCTTTGACATCACTCTGTTTGGTGGTGGCGATGTCTCTTATTATGAGGGCTACAATGCTAAAGACCTGATTGTTGGCGCTGAAATACGTCGCTCATTTTTTGAGGACGTAAACCTTGGTCTGTCTTATCTGCAGAAATGGGACAACAGCGAACTCGCCAATGAACTGTTTGGCCTCGATGTTGATTACGACTACAAAGATTTGCTCCACATCTACAGCGAAGCGCAATTTAACTACCTCGCTGATACCGTCAGTTATTTTTTAGCTGGCTCCAAATACCACCGCAGTGACGATTGGTCGCTCCGCGCCGAGTATCTTTACTCCTTACCGGTATTTTCCTCAACTTCCATCTACTCGGTTTTCGCTGTCGATGAATATCAAGAACTATTCGTTGAGTACGAGCACCGCCTCGCTCCCGGACTACGTGCCTTCGTAAATTATGCTCGAGAAATGTATGAATATGATGCCGATGCTGACGTATTTGAAGCAGGCCTAGAAAAGATCCGAACTGGCCGTTTCTCTGGCTACGTGATCGGAACATGGCGTGAAGATCCCG
>MAXR01000153.1 GCA_001751155.1 Desulfuromonadales bacterium C00003068
GTTCCTTGGTGAGTGGCAATCCTTTTTCTTCAAAAAACTGGGTCAATTCAGTGTTAAAAAATTGATGAAAACATTGACGCAAAAAACGACCGTTTTTACCAAAGTGACTGATAAATTCAGGAATTTCAGCAATATTGGTAAGATTGCACCGCCCCTTACCTGTTATCGCTAGTTTTAACCCCGGACGTCGCATTTTCTCAAGTAATATCGTTTCAGCACCTGCTAGAGCCGCTTGACCAGCAGCCATCATTCCAGCAGCACCTGCACCAACAACGATCACTTTACGCTTTTCCATCATGATTTCCTTTATCTATATATAAAGCGAGGTGTTAACCACCTGTTCGCTTAACAACCCAACCCTCTTTTGATAAAAGGGTAATTAATGTATCACGGTGATCGCCTTGAATTTCGACGGTACCTTGTTTCAGTGTGCCACCACTGCCACATTTTTTTTTCAAGCTTTGCGCATAAACCTTCAATTCAGCTTCAGCCAAAGGTATTCCAGTAACAACGGTTACCCCTTTGCCCTTACGGCCCTTGGTTTCGCGCCCGACCCGCACCACTGAATCTTTAGCAACAGCAGCTGATTTTTTTTTACAACAGCACTGAGCAATTGGTTTCTGGCACTGAGGGCACATCTTCCCCTGATCGCAGGAATATACTAAACAAGAATCCCTTTTTTTCATGATCACAGCACCTCCACTATTCAAATTTTAATCGCTACAGACAAAAACGCCGCCCACAATTGTAGGCGGCGAAAATGAGACAATAAAACCTTGAAAACTTAACCGATCATCGCTAAGACGTTATCCAACCGAGTAAGACAACGATCACGACCGAGGACAAGCATCACCTCAAAAATACCCGGTGCACTAGTACCACCAGAGAGGGCCACACGTGTCGGCTGACCAACTTTACCAAATTTAAGCCCTGTCTCTTCGAGAACAGCCTTAAATGCCACCTCAACACCTTCTAGGGTGAAAGGGCCCTGGCTTAATTGGTTCCGTAACGACTGAAAAGCCTCTTTTTGCTCAACAGTAATGAATTTAGCTTGGGCTTTTTCATCAAAAACAAGGGTGTCAGAAAAATAGAATGCCGCTTTTTCAGCCATCTCTACCATCGTCTTACTACGGTCTTGCAGAGATTTCACCACTTCGACGCAATCAATATCAGCAGAAACCTGAATACCGTCTTTTTCGAGATACTCTTTTAACAACGTACCTAAACGTTGTGGATCACCTGTTTTAATATAATGCTCGTTAAGCCATAACAATTTTTCAGGGTTAAAAACACCGGCGGAACGGCCAACATTATCAAGGCTAAACTTCTCGATCAGATCGTCCATTGAAAAGATCTCTTCATCGCCACACGACCAACCAAGGCGTACCAGATAATTAACCATCGCTTCGGGCAAGAAACCCATTACACGATAATCCATTACCGAGGTAGCACCGTGGCGCTTTGATAACCGTTTTTTATCAGCACCGAGAATCATTGGTACATGGGCAAATTCTGGTAGAGCATAGCCAAGAGCATTGTAAATTTGGATTTGGCGCGGGGTGTTGTTGACGTGATCATCACCTCGAATCACTTGCGTCAAACCCATCTCGGCATCATCGATAACCACCACAAAATTATAGGTAGGCGTGCCATCGGTGCGCTGGATGATCATATCATCGAGCTCTTTATTCTCGAAGGTGATGGTGCCCTTGATCCGATCGTCAAAGCTGGTGGCACCATCACGTTGCGACTTAAAACGGATCACATAGGGTGAATCATCAGCGCGTGGCGCAAGTTCACGACAGGTTTCATCATATTGAGGTTTATCACCACGTGCCATCGCTGCTTCACGCTTCTGAGTCAACGCTTCAGCAGTGCAGTAACATTTATAGGCTTTGCCCTCATGGAGCAACTGTTGGACTTTTTCCTTGTACAGATCAAAACGTTCCGATTGATAGAACGGCCCCTCGTCATAGGACAGCCCCAACCAATCCATCGCCTGTAAAATAGCATCAACCGATTCCTGTGTTGAGCGTTCTACATCGGTATCTTCAATGCGCAAAATATACGTGCCCTGCTCTTTGCGAGCGAGGAGATAGTTAAACAAAGCAGTGCGAGCACCACCGATGTGTAAATAGCCAGTGGGACTTGGGGCAAAACGGACACGTAAATCGGACATTTATCTCTTCTCCATAAAGCAAATAGCAATGAGCGCCGTCACGATGACGACCATGGTTTTATACTGCAAACAGGGGTGGGTAACAAGAAGTAATTGTTTTTATAAACTAAGCATTATCGAACCACGACGCCAGCATAGCCAACCACACTTGTTTGATCCTCCGTCACCTCACCTGAATGACCGTAGCGGATCAATTCCGCGTGTTGCGCACCGAGTAATTTTATTGCTAACAACGTCACCACCACTGCCGACATTCCACACATACTTATGTGTGAACCTGTTACCCGTTGGTAGAGTTCTTTAGCGTCCAGATTAAGTACTGCATCGAGTGCGTAATGGTCTTTCTTCGCCGCTTGATCAACGGATTCATAATGGGTCATATCTGAACTAGCCACAATCAATACAGGCCGTTTATACCCTGCAATAACGCGACTCAATGCATGAGCCAATTGTTCGAGCAAATGATAAGGATGAGGGCGCAAACAGATCGGAACAATCTTAACCTGCGGATTTAAGACACTGAGAAATGGCAGCATCACTTCCAGGGAGTGTTCATATCGATGGGCGATAGTGTCGGCAACAAACAGTGGATCGCTATCAATGATGGCTTCAGCTAACGCGTCATCAATAACCACAGAGCCAAGTGGTGATTGCCACGAGCCACTTGAGTAGACTCCGCAAGGCTTCCCTAGCCNNNNATAGAGATACCCTGCATGGGGAGCCATCAAACCAAGAGCTGGCTGACAAGGCTGATTATCAGTAAGAAAACCATCAATTTGAGTTCGCAGAAGTTGAGGGTTATCGGGATAAAACTGCCCTGCAACAACAGGTTTACGCTCATCCAATTCATTCATTCTTGCACCCCTCCATAGTTTACCTGAATCAGTGAGCCGCCCGACGGCAAACAGCACAAGTCATTGAATCACCAAAGCATTCTAAAAATCGCCGCTTAACCCCACAGGTGGAGCTAAGATTTTAAGTACACTTATGCAATCCAAGCACTTGCACTCTTTATCCGCCATGGACCCACTGATGCAGGTTTTAATCATCCCCCCAAAGAGGACCAGATCATTTTAACACCAACACAAATCAATAACAGAGAAAACACCTTAACCATTTTAGCATGGGAACAATATTGTGCCAGCCGAACTCCGATTCGTGCTCCAAACAATGAAAAAGGGACGACCAGTAGAACAGCAGGAAAATAAACAAATCCTAAAAAGCCCTCTTCAATTGATTTAACCTGCCAACCCATAAAAATATAAGCACAGCTCCCGATTAGTGATGAAATAACAATCAAAGCCGTAGAATTCCCCACCGCAAGATGGATAGGAAAACGTAAAAGAATCACCATAAGGGGAACAGCGATCACGCCACCACCAACACCAAAAAAGGAGGAAAAGGTACCGCCAATAAATCCAACAAAGAGTAACAGCGCACCCTGTTCTCGCATTGTATCGCTAGAAGGTTTTGACGCACCCGTTAAGAGTTTAAGGGCAACAGCCATTTGCATGACTCCAAATGCTAGCGCCAAAACAGAACCCGTCAACAAGGACGCACAAAATGAGCCCACGCAGGCACCAATACCAGCACCAATGGCTAAGTAAAGGACATGATTACGTCTGACATTTCCCTGTTTATGATGACCTATTGTGTTACTCACTGCGGTTGGAATAATAATGGCTAAACTTGTCGCAAAAGCGCAATGAACAATATATTGAGGATCAAAACCAGCAAGCTGAAAACGCCACATAAACAACGGCACTAAAATAACACCGCCACCAATCCCCAAAAGCCCAGCTAAACAGCCAGCACAACAACCAAAAACAATAAAACTAATCAATAATTCAAACGTCAGAAATTCCAAAAGAACGTACTCCACGTCAATACAAACCGTTCCAAAAACAACGCCCCCTTACACACTCTTACCTCAGTCGACACAACAATATCTATTTACAATTAACAATTTATTATGTAGCATAAATTAAAATTTCCACCATTCAATGTTGGTTCCGAACGATATTCCTAATGGTATGAACATCATAAGTTTTTATACAGAATGGAAAAACACCTTCAATGACAAACCTAAATAGTGATGTTGTTTCTGAACAATTAGGGAAAAAACACGTATCTGATTCAGATCAATGGCAACGAATACATCTTATCATCAAGATGCGCTGGTTATTACTGTTAATGATCACAATCTATGCTTTATTTTCTGCTGTATTCATCTACTATACCGCACCAAACCAGCATTTATCGACCATTCAAATAAAAAGCCTTATTGGCACATTTTGCGCCATCATCTTATTCAACTTTTTATCTCAACAGACCAATGCTCGTACACACCATGCTCCCTACTTACGAGGCACTCAAATCTGTGCCGATCTGGTTTTTGCCACAATTCTAATCCATCTCACAGGTGGTGGCTCCAGTTGGTTATGGCCACTATATTTAATCATCGCCCTAGAATCATCTTTTCTCTTCACATTACGCCGCTATATGGCAATAAACGTTGGGTTGAGTAGTTTGCTTTTTGGCTCAGTATTGTGGGCGGGATACCATGATTTTTTAACCGCCATAGATCTTAATGTTTTTTATTCACAGCACAAACATAACGGCAGCTATTTAATATTATTATGGTTGTGGGTAAGTATCTTAAATATTACAGCCACCATCATAGGATATTATCTAAACAAAACAATCCGCCAAGAATCACAAGAAGTTTTTAACAAAGAAAACCGATTGCTCAGATTCATGGAAAGCGCCCAAGACCTTATCATTGCCTTTGATGAATCAAACAAAATCCATTTTATGAATAATGCTGTTAGGGTGCGTCTAGGGATTGAAGACAGTGAAGATGAGTTATTCATTGAGCAGGTCATCCATTCTGACGACCTGGCTCTTTGGAGTAGAAAAACATGCCTACTCGGTGTTGGGGAAACATTTAAGCCGGCAATTTTTCACTTACGTACCAATTCCGGCGAAACAGTACACGTAGATTGTCGTATCAGTAGTGACACCAAAGGTCGCGACCCTCTTCACTGGGCTATTTGTCGGGATCTGTCGAAACAGATTGAAAGTGAGCAACAACTTCACCACATCGCTAATCACGACCGACTGACAGAACTAACCAATCGCCACGGGTTCACAGAACAAGCCAAACACTTAACCCTAATGGCTCGGCGAGCACATCAACAAATTGCTCTGGCTATCATTTCAGTTGATCACCTTAAAGTGATCAACGAGACTCTTAGTACCGAAAGTGGCGATACCCTGTTGCGTACCTTTAGTCAACGGTTGCTCAACTCTGTTCGTGAGACTGATATTGTCGGACGTTTGGCAGGCAACCAATTTGTTATTTTATTGGTTAACATTGATGGCCGCAATGCTGTTGATCAAGTGATTACAAAACTTCGAAAACGGCTGGCAGCCCCCCTCACAATAGATAATCACGAAATTTTCATCACTGCGAGTATTGGACTGAGCCTTTATCCTCAAGATGCTACAACCGTTGATGAGATGATCAACAAGTCGAGTAATGCTATGTACAGCGTTAAAACCCATGGTGGTAACAATGTCACATTCTACAATGATGAGATGAACAACGATATTAAGAATCGCCTGCTGATGATCAACGGTCTTCACCAAGCTCTCAACAAAAAGGAACTAAAACTTCACTACCAACCCAAGGTTAAGATTAAAACAGGACGTTTCAACTCTGTCGAAGTATTGCTGCGCTGGAGTCACCCAACCCTTGGTCAAGTCGCCCCAGGTGATTTTATTCCGATGGCTGAAGAATCGGGTGTTATTGGTGATCTAACGGAATGGGTTCTTTATGAAGCCTGTACTCAAAGCCAAAAATGGCAACAACAAGGACTTCCCCCTATCCGAGTTGCCGTCAACGTATCAGGTCATCAATTACAAAACAGAGAACTGGTTGGCCAACTCAAAAAAGTTCTAGAATCAACGGGCCTTGACCCAGAATTATTAGAGATCGAAGTCACTGAATCTGTTTTGATGCAAAATCCTGATGCAGCCAGCTCTATTTTAAAAGAGATACGCAAACTAGGCATTCACCTGTCTATCGATGACTTCGGTACTGGGTACTCATCTTTGGCCTATTTGAAGCGCTTTCCAGTGCATTCACTTAAAATAGATCGATCATTTATTTTAGATGTCGAACAAAGTGACAAATATGCTGCGATTACCGCTTCGATCATTCAAATGGGCAAAACGCTTAATTTGAATATTATTGGTGAAGGAGTTGAAACATTGGGGCAGATGGCGTTTCTAAAGGAGCATCAATGCGATGAGGTGCAAGGGTATCTGTATAGCATGCCAGTACCAGCAGAGGAGATTGTTACTCTGTTGAATAATTTAAAAGATCAACGCAACCCCGTCTCTAATCAAATTGACGCGGTTGACGAAGAGTAACGCGATCAATAAGTCGCTATTTTATCACCCGTAATTGTCGCGAAACTGAAAATAAAAAAGGATCAGCGAATTATCGCTGATCCTTTTTTTTATTTGGAGGCCCCGCCCAGATTCGAACTGGGGATAAAGGCTTTGCAGGCCTCTGCCTTACCACTTGGCGACGGGGCCATGACGTTGTAAATATTCCTCTCGTCAAGGCCCGCTATTGGTATCAAATTGGGCCCTGCACTGTCAAGAAAAAAGTATCAATTACCCAGCTGATTGGCGACAGAACGAAGCTTGCTTTCCATCGTATGTTCTTTATCGCGGCGATCATCAATTTTAATCAACGTAGAGACCCGCTGTGCTCCCGCATTAAAGGGTGATTCGTGCATCTGTTGAACCAGAGAAAAAATAGCATCCAAATCCCCTTCGAGAATCGTCCCCATCGGTGTCAATTGATACTTTAATCCTGATTTTTCAACCAACTTCAAACAACCGGCGACATACTTTGAGATCCCACCAGTACCCTCGCCGATTGGCGTACAACTAATTTGAACAACGGCCATCTTATCCTCCATAAACAAAAAATTAAACGCTGAGCATACAATGACACTATCATAGCTCAACTCATATCGAGGTAATTAAAAAAAAGGGCTGCAAACAGTTGTTTGCAGCCCTTTTAAATTTTGGTGCCGAAGGGGAGAGTCGAACTCCCACGCCCTTTCGAGCACATGAACCTGAATCATGCGTGTCTACCAATTCCACCACTCCGGCTTGAAGTGATGGATATATATCAAACGGACCCATGAATTGCAAATATAATTTCTCCAACAGCAATCATCCCTACCCTTTGTGCTCTTGTGTTTGACCACTCGTCAGGTTTGACAACCCCTCCACTGCTGTTAAAGTCAAATAATGTTTTTCAAATACATGATCAACAATCAACAGTCACTCCCACCCAAAGAACACTGTTCACCTTTAAATACGCTATTGTTTCGTTGGCACAACCTGCAATACACGATACGTTTCAACGCGTACCAAGCCCAATGGTGCCCCTTTAATCCGCTTAACATGCTTACCTTCGGTCACCATCACTTCTACTCGGCTATCGTTCGCAGCTCGTGAATGAGCGGCGCATAGCGACGCAGCAAACAGCTGATCTTCCATGGGCACTTCGGCCCCATCACTTTTAATAATCAGATGACAACCCGGAATTTTATGCGCATGAAACCAAAGATCGCGCGACTTCAAAAGTGTTTTTGACACATAATCGTTGGTTTTATTATTTCGTCCCCAAACAATTTCCCAACCATTGGGTGATTGAGTTCGGTTGACTAATTTCGCCGGCTTTTGATGACGGGTATCACGTTGTAAGGCTGTCGCCGGTTTATACCAACCAGATTCGACCAACTCTTCACGAATCATATCACTATCAGCGCTGGTTACGTGATCATCAAGCTGCTGAGAGATCTGTTCTAAACTCTCAATTTCCATCTGTGTTTGTTCAAGGCGACGCTGGCAATGATCGAGGCCACGCTTCCCTTTTCGATACCGCTTAAAATAGAGTTCGGCATTCTCCTGTGGTGTTTTTGCAGGCAGCAGTGCAAGGGTGGTCATGATTGGCGGATCTTGGTAGTAATCAAGCACTTCAACCTCTGCCATACCACGCTTCATGACATGAAGATTTGCCAGCAGCAAATCACCTGACTGTTTTTCCTCTTCACAATTGAGACACTGATCAATTTGTTGATCTATATGCTTGAGACGTTTATTTAATCGCTTCAATGCCGTCGCAACCGCCTTACGCAAAGCGGCATGGCCATCAACGCCGTGTTTACGGTGCAGGGCGGCTGCAACCGCTTCGAAATGTTGTTCAGCTTGCAATGAAAGATTAGGCCACTGGGCAACATCACCCTCAGGTGGTATGAACTCAGAACTGCGGGTAAATTGAATTCCATCACGGATCGTTGGTGAAATATACGCCTGACCTGCAACTACGGGTCGCTCACAGCCCACTTTAGTACGGAAGAGACTATCGACCACATTATGATGGTGATCAATTAAAATGACATTTCCTTCACGGCCAAACAGTTCAGCAATCAAGATATAACTTTCATCTTCAGGTCCAACAAAGCGTAGTCGTACGATTCGATCCGCAGGATCTATCTCAATGCGAACGAGTCGCCTTAGCCTTGCACGAAGCAATTGACAAAATCGTGGCGGGCGCATGGGGTTGCGATGACTCTCTGTCGTTAAATGGATTCTCGGTCCAATACCACCGACACCAATAAGTAGCCGTTGTTCAATGCGACCATTCCATAATTTTAAAATTAACAGATCACGATCAGGTTGATATACTTTGTTAATCAGAGAACCTTGCAATTGTGACTGCAACTGAGCGACAAGGGTCTGTAGAAAAAGATAATCCATCATTAATCTCCAAAAAAACTTTTAATTACAGGTACATCACAATGTTATTTAAAAGAGCATGTTAGTACTCTTGCCTGAAACAATTTGACCATGCTAGTATCCCGCAATTCAATTTTCAATAAAGGGTATCATGCAAAAACAAAAACTAATCAATATTATTGAAGCAATTCCCTTTTTCACTCTTGCGGCAATTGCTCGCACCTTACCACGCATACCAGCGCTTAAATTAGGCCGTGTGTTAGGTCGATTAAGTCAATTCGTGCAACCGAAACGGGTAAAAACAGCCTTTGATAATCTTCAACGTGCCTATCCTGATCAAGACAAGGTGTGGATCAACCATCAAATTCGCCTTAATTTTGAGCACTTAGGTATCAGCGGTATGGAGATGCTGCGCCTCGACAAATTTAGCACGCAACAAGACCTTGAAGAAAACTTTACCATTGAGGGACAAGAACACCTTGACCGACTAAAGGAAAACAACTCGGGTGCGTTCTTATTGTCGGCCCACATCGGATTTTGGGAAATAGGATCTTTTGTTATCCAAAAGCTTGGCTTTTCATGTGATTTTGTTGCTAAAACAATTCGTAATCCTTATGTTGATCAATTTTTCCTAAAACAAAGAGAAGCAAATGGTGCGCACTGCATTGATAGTAAAAAAGGGGCGCGACGAATCATAAAATCATTGGCCAGCAACCATTTTGTCGGTCTATTACTTGATCAGCACATATCAAAAAAGCAAGCGGTCATTGTAAATTTCTTCAACCGCCCTGCTTACGCAACACCTATCATTCCTCAAATTGCACTAAAAAATAAAACGCCAATTGTCCCTATTTTCATTTATCGAAATGATGATTTTAGCTATCGGGTCGTCATTGAAAAGCCACAAGTTTTCACTGAAAAATCAACCCCTGAATCGATTCAACACTGCACACAAAAACTTACTGACATCATCGAATCAGCTGTTCGTAAACATCCAACCCAATGGTTTTGGGTTCATCGCCGCTGGCGAGAATCGGCCGAAAAAAAATGATCTCTACCCCCCCATTTAATATTGTACTTGTTGAGCCAGAAATCCCTCCTAATACAGGGAACATTGCCCGGTTATGCGCAGGCACGGGAACCCACTTGCACCTTGTTGGCAAACTGGGGTTTTCCCTTGATGATCGCTATTTGAAAAGAGCTGGATTAGACTACTGGCCCCACGTTTCACTTCATCGCTGGGACAGTTTAGATCAACTACAGCAAGCCTATCCCGATGGCCGTTGGTGGTATACAACGAAGACAGCTAAAAAATCCTATACGCAGGCTGACTTTACAGCCAAAGACTTTATTGTTTTCGGTAAAGAGACCAAGGGACTGCCAAAGGAGTTACTTAAAGATAATCCTGAATTTTGTCTGCGTATCCCCTTATCAGGTGAAGCGGTCCGCAGTTTAAACCTATCAACCTCAGCGGGTATTGTTCTCTATGAAGCGTTACGTCAGATTGGCGCACTTGATAGCGAGTAACGGCTCAACTCACAAGTGAACTTAACGGTTGAGTCGCTTTTTGACTAAAGCAAAAACATCGTGAACCTCTTTTATTTTGACAAGATAACAACAGATCGTATAGCTGATCAATCCACAGAAGATCGCCCCAATAAGGACGCAAAAATTGGCAGCCGTTAAACCGAGCTGCCAATGTCCCCAAGCTAAAACATAATGGACAATGCTGGCCATAACTGCCGTTGCCACAAGCACCTTGGCGCAGATCACAGCTATGCTAGCGAGAGCCATCCCACCAAGACGACGCTGCAATAAAAACAGCAATACAATCGCGTTAAATATCGATGAAAGTGTCAGGGCAAACGCTAACCCAAGATGTTGATAATGCTCCATCAAAATTAAGCCAAAGACAACATTGACGATAAGTGTCCAAAACGATACCCATACGGGTGTTTTGGTATCATTCATAGCATAGAACGTCGGTACCACAATCCGGCTAATGCCGACAAATAACAGCCCTGGTGCGTAGGCGGCAAGGGCTAAGGCGGTTTGGCTTACATCAGTAAAACTAAATGCACCACTCATGAATAATTGACTATAGATCGGGCTGGCACAAACAACTAACCCTGCCGCAGCAGGAACCGTAATTAAGACGATTAAACTTAAGGCATAGCGTAACGACTTCTTGACCTCATCTATTTGTCCCTGTGCAGCTTGACGACTCATGGTCGGCAGAACAGCTTGAGCAAGTGAGACAACGAAAATCCCCTGAGGGAACTCAAACAATCTCTGACCATAGTAAAGATAAGAAACACTTCCCTGTTCCAGAAACGATGATAATAAACGTGTTACCACAACATTGATTTGATATATCGCTACACCGAAAATACCTGGAATCATCAGACGGGCAATCCGTTGCACGACTGCATCTCGCCACTTGAAACACAGTTTCAGATTAAAACCGTAGCGATGCATAACGGGTAGCGTCATCATCAACTGCAAAAAGCCACCAATAAGAACTCCCCAAGCAAGGGACTCTACAGGAATGGCTAACTGTTGATGTAATACCACAGCACCAATTATCATTGAAAGATTGAGAACTAACGGTGAGAATGCGGGGATAAAGTAATGTCCATAAACATTTAACACCCCCGTCAGCAATGATAATAAACTGACAAAAAAGATATAGGGAAACATCAAGCGTGTCAGATGGATGGTTAATTCAATTTTCCCCGGTACGCTCGAAAATCCACCACCAATCATTTTAACGAGCCACGGTGAAGCAAACATCCCACACACGGTCACTGCGATCATCACAACGAGCAGCAAGCTCCAGCAAATCCTGACAATACGCTGTGCTTCAATCTCGCCATTCTGGGCGCGAACCTGGGTGAAAGTGGGCACAAAAGCCGCGGTCAATGAACCTTCAGCAAAAAAACGACGCAACAGATTTGGTATAGTAAATGCCATAAAAAAAGCATCACTACCAAATCCTGCACCAAAAATGGACGCAATGACGATATCGCGTGCTAGTCCAGCAAAACGACTCATTAGGGTTGCACTACTCAATACGGCAGCAGCGGCTGTTATTTTTTTACGATCTGACATTCTTTTCTCGCACTACAATGAGCAAAAAAGGGATTATTTTAATTTAACACACTTGCAATACACGAATAATCTATTAATAACAGGTACTTGGGTAAAACAATTAGCAAAAACTAAGTTTGACTAATCACGATGACGATGCTATAACCTGTTTCTCGTTAACAAAGTAGATACTAAACACTTAACATACAATGGAGAACAACAATGGCTAATCACAAATCAGCGATCAAACGTAACAAGCAAAATATCATTCGCAATACCCGCAATGTTCAAATTCGTACCGCAATGCGTAATCACGTTAAAGCAGTTCGTTTGGCGGTAGCAGAAGGCAACAAAGAAGCCGCAACAACTGCCCTAACTAAAGCGGTCCCTTTTATTGACAAAGTTTCAACAAAAGGTGTTATCCATAAATCTACAGCAAGCCGTAAAATTGGTCGTTTGACAAAGCTAGTTAACACTCTAGCTTAAATCGATCGACAAAATAGTTAGCATAAAAAAAGGAGCCTTTGGCTCCTTTTTTTATTTTACGTTATGACAACCGAACCAGATCCATTGCCATTTGTTGCAGCAAAGCTTGCGGATGCGCCCCGCTAGACTTAAGTGCTAAATCTAGGCGGATAAACAGCTCAAAGGCACGTGGATAATGGCTTAAACTGAACTTTTTAGATTGACGAACTATCTGCTGCACAAAATAAGGATTAATCTTTACGGTTCGTGCAATATCCTGCTGCGAAGCATTTTGCTCCAGCAGAGAGCGAGTTTTCCATAATTGACGAAAATGACGAGTGATCATTGCAAGAATCTTCAAGGGTGCCTCACCCTCTTCTTGCAACCGTTCTAATAGTACCAAGGTGCGTGATAAATCCTTCTCACCTATCGCATCGGTTAAATCAAAGACACTATCAATACGCGCATCGGAGACAACGGCGGCAACGTCTGGAGAATCAATCAAGCGAACATCACCACAATAGCTACAGACCTTGTTTAGCTCAGTAACAATTTCACTTAAATTTGTTCCGACCCGCTTACAGAACAATTCAAGGCCATCCTCACTGAACTGTTTATCCATCTGACGAACACGATCGCGAACAAATGCTGGGATTTTATTTGCGTAAAGGGGCTTAAACTCAACCAGTTCACCCTTTTTTTTGAATGTCTGAAAAAACTTTTTCCGTTTATCAATTTTATCCGCACAAAATACCAAGCAGCATTCTGGCACTGGGTCAGCAATATAATGGCTCAATATTTCAAGTTGTGCCGCTGAGAGTTGTTGAGCTTGCTTGACAACAATCATACGTTGCGAAGCAAACACAGGGAACGTGCGTGCGGTATCCATTAAGCTAGTCGGATCGACATCCTTACCAGAGATAACCAGCAAGTTAAAATCACGATCCCTCTCGTCAACGACGGCTGTAATCAAACGATTGAGGCATTCATCTAAAAGAAAAGCTTCCTCACCATATAAACAAATTAAGGAAGGAAGCTTCTTTGCTGAGATCGCTCTATGAAGTTCAATTGGTGTCATAATATCCGCAACTAAAAATTATCGGTCAGGCGATTATAGAGCTCTTGCGCTAAACGACGACTCACATCATCCTGAACTTCGGATTCGTGATAATCTTGTTCAGCACGGTCATCACTGGCAAAAAACTCTTCATGCCAACTGACAACACCCTGCCAAATAACATCTTCGCCATTGGTTCGCACCAGCTTTGCGTCCACCGTCATCGTGACACGATATTCGGTAATATCATCGTTTTCATCATAAGTGACCGAATGGGAGCGATAACTGGTTATGACTCCAGACATGACAGCATCAGCCTGTTCTTCATCGGCAACCACATCCAAGGTACGACGACGAGAAAATTGATCGCGAACCTCATTAGTCAATTGATTTTCGATAAATGGTTCCGTTGTCTTATTGGTAAACGGCACCACAACGATACTTTGGATATCATCAGGTAAGCTTTCACCACGACCTGGAAGATGATAACCACAGCCTGACAACAACGTCAAAACGACTAAACACAAACCAAGCGTTAACTTTTTCATCCCACCACCACGTTGACAAGTTTACCGGGAACAACAATCACCTTGCGTACCGTCTTACCTTCAACTTGACGCACAATGGTTTCATCAGCCAAAGCGGCAGCTTCAACCGTTGCTTTATCCGCAGTTGCCGACACGGTAATTTTAGCACGAACTTTGCCATTTACTTGAATGACGATTAAGTTTTCATCTTCGACAAGAGCCTTTTCGTCATGGGCTGGCCAACCGACAGTTTCAAGGTCAGACGTATTACCCATACTGAGCCATAGTTCCTCGGTGATATGCGGTACGAATGGAGCTAACAGCTTTACAACCGTCTCTAGTGCTTCACATAATGCACCCGGATATTTATTTTTGCCTTCAAAAACATAAATCGCATTGACCAACTCCATAACCGCTGAGATCGCAGTATTGAAGTGAAAGCGACCATCGATATCTTCAGTAACTTTTTTAATGGTACGATGTGTCATCCGACGAAGATTGCGTGCTTCACCCTCGGTCTCCACCTCAGGATGGCTACTAATCAAAGCGTGATTGTCGTAGACAGCGCGCCAGACGCGATTTAAGAAACGATAGCACCCTTCAACACTTTGCTCATTCCACTCAAGATCTTTTTCAGGCGGAGCAGCAAAAAGCGAGAATAAACGAGCGGTATCGGCACCATATTTAGCGATAAGATGATCGGGATCAACGACGTTCATCTTCGACTTACTCATCTTTTCAGTACGACCTATGGTCGCTGGCTGATCGCATTTAACACATTTACCGTCAACCACTTCTTCAGGATACAGCCAACCATGCTCAGCGCACGATTGAGTCTCTTTACACACCATCCCTTGTGTTAACAAGTTAGTGAATGGCTCATCGACATTCATATAACCAAGATCACGCATCACTTTGGTAAAGAAGCGAGCATAAAGAAGATGCATTACAGCGTGTTCTACGCCACCGATATATTGATCGACGGGCAGCCAATATTCAGCGGCAGCACGGTCAATAGGTCCTGAGGCAAAATCAGGGCAAGCATAACGGGCAAAATACCAAGAACTTTGGACAAACGTATCAAAGGTATCGGTCTCACGCCGTGCAGCTTGACCACATTGAGGACACGTTACGGAATAAAAATCTTTATGTTTCTCGAGGGGGCTACCACCCTCCCCGGTAAACACGACATCTGTTGGTAAAACAACTGGAAGATCTTTTTCAGGGACAGGAACCACGCCACATTGATCACAGTACATGACAGGGATCGGGTTGCCCCAATAACGTTGGCGCGAAACGCCCCAATCACGGATACGGTAATTGACGGTTTTGTCACCAATACCTTCAATAGCGAGATAATCAGCAATACCCTCTTTAGCAGCTTCATTCTCCTGACCATCAAATCGGTCAGAATTAATCATTAAACCGCACCCTGTCCATGCTTCTGTCATGGATTCTGGATCGAGAACCTGATCTTTGGGTTGAATAACGACCACCATATCAAGATCATACTTCTTAGCAAATTCGAAATCACGTTGATCATGTGTTGGAACCGCCATAACAGCACCAGTTCCATAATCCATCAGAACAAAGTTTGCTAGGAAGATCGGCATCTTGCAGCGCGTCACAGGGTTAATACAATACGCCCCGGTAAAGACACCTTCTTTTTCATAATCTTCGCTAGTACGCTTCTTTTTGTCCTGACTACGAACCTTAGCAATAAATGCTTCAACGTCAGCCCGGCGATCATCGGTTGTTAACTCAAGGGCCTTGGGGTGCTCAGGAGCTAAACTCATGAAGGTCGCACCATATAAAGTATCTTGGCGGGTGGTAAACACCTTGATTTTCTCAAGGGTGTTTTCAAGCGGGAACTCGATTTCACAGCCAATACTACGGCCGATCCAATTACGTTGCATGGTCAACACGGATTCAGGCCAACCGGGTAACTTATCGGTATAATCGAGAAGTTCTTCGGCATATTCAGTGATTTTGAAAAACCACTGATCTAACTCCTTATCGACAACGGGAGTGCTACAACGCCAGCATCCATCATCTTCAACCTGCTCATTAGCTAAGACAGTTTGACACTCAGGGCACCAGTTAACTGTCGAGCTTTTTTTATAGGCCAAACCTTTTTCAAACATCTTTAAAAAGATCTGCTGTTCCCATTTATAATAATCAACATCGCAGGTGGCAAATTCACGATCCCAATCGTAGGATAAACCCATCCGCTTCAACTGAAGACGCATGTTAGCAATATTTTCTACAGTCCATTTAGCGGGATGAATTCCGTGTTGAATCGCAGCATTTTCCGCGGGCATACCAAAAGCATCCCAGCCCATTGGATGTAGAACGTTAAAACCTTGAAGACGCTTAAAACGGGCAACCACATCGCCAATGGAATAATTACGTACATGCCCCATATGAATCCGCCCAGAGGGATATGGAAACATTTCTAGGAGATAGTACTTCTCTTTTTCTGACTGCTCAGAAACAGAGAATTTCTTTGAATCATTCCACGATTTTTGCCACGCTAATTCAATGGCAATAGGGTCATAACGTTCTTCCATGGTGCCTCCATACAGTATAAATCATCGTGAGTTTCAGTCACTCAAAATGAAAAAACCGGCCAACAGCCGGTTTGCCTTTTTTATATACACAACGTGCTGAGCCAATCAGTATTGATTGGCTCGACAAGGAGAATATCTTTTGTACGTTTAAATGGTAGCGATTACTCTATTTTTCGCGGTAGGTGATGCGACCACGTGTTAAGTCATAAGGTGACAACTCAACCGTTACTCGGTCACCTGGTAAAATACGAATGTAAAACTTGCGCATTTTCCCAGAGATATGGGCAAGAACAACATGATCATTGTCTAGTTTAACGCGGAACATGGCATTGGGTAATGGCTCAATGACAGTACCCTCAACTTCAATTGCTTCTTCCTTGGACAAAAGAACCTCCAGTGTAAATATAAATAAGGTAAAAATTAAGTTACGTGACCTTCAATGTCGCATGGATATACCACCAAACAACAACTTTTGTCAACGAAACACAACGCTATCAACGCGAAGTACTAATTGTTGGCATTAAGAAACCGCTCAACCGTTTCAATAACATTTGCCGACTTAAAAGGCTTTGTAATATACCAATCGGCACCAACTTCATCACCGAGATCAAGGTCTACTTGATTTTTCTTCGCTGTGAGCATAACAACAGGTATTGATTTTGTTTCGGGTGCTTGCTTAATCCGCCGACACACTTCAAAACCATCAAGCTCTGGCAACATGACATCTAACAAAACAAGGTCAACATGTTCCCTAGCTAGAGCATCAAGAGCTTTTACTCCAGAAGAAACCGCAATCACTTCATGGCCCTGTGAAGTGATAAGAATCGTCGCTAACTTCAACAAACTTTCCTCGTCCTCAACAATCAGAATCTTTTTACTCATGATAGTAGCTCCTAGCTAATTCGATGGCAGTAACCCAAAACGACTACGCTATAATCTAAATCATCTTCTTTCTCGATCGCGGTAATTAATCCGTATTGGACAACCGGTAAACTTAAACGGCTCACGAATCTTATTCGCCATATAACGACGATAAGAAAAGTGAACCCCTTTTTCTTTATTAACAAAAATAGTAAACGTCGGTGGTCTCACCGCCGTCTGGGTAATATAGAAAAACTTAACCCGTTTACCGTGGTAAAGCGCAGGTTGATGGCCCAGTTCGGCTGCATTCATCACCTGATTTAATTGCGCTGTACTCACCTTACGATTAAAGTGCTCGGCAACATCCTCAACAGTGTCCATAATCTTAGCAACGCGTTGTCCTGTTAATGCCGAAACAAACATCACCGGCGCAAAAGGGAGAAATTTAAACTGCATCCGAACTTCTTCGGTAAATTTTTTCAAGGTGTGATTATCTTTAATCACCGTATCCCATTTATTGACCACCAGAATAATAGCACGGCCCCGATCAAACGCATATCCTGCAATGGTCAAATCCTGCTCGGTTATCCCCTCCTCTGCATCAATAACAAGCAGCACAACATGAGCACGATCCATCCCTTTTAATGCCTGAATGATCGAATATTTTTCTAATTTTTGACTTACGCGTCCCTTGCGTCGGATCCCAGCTGTATCAATCAAGGTATAAGGCTTTGAATTGTAAACAAAGGGGGTATCAATGCTATCGCGTGTAGTCCCTGCTACCGGGTTAGCAACAACACGATCATAACCGAGCATTTTATTAACAATGGACGATTTGCCCACATTAGGACGACCAATAACAGCTAAGCGAACTTCCCCACTTGCCGGATCATCAACAAAGGCTGGCGGGAGTAAACCAACAACCTGATCCATCAGATCGCTAATACCGCGTCCATGTTCAGCCGAAACAGGAAAATATTCTTCGATCCCTAAGCCATAAAACTCAGTGGCCTCCTCTTCCTGACGATCACCATCAACCTTGTTAACAACAAAAAAGATTGGCTTCTTAATACGGCGCAACATTCCGGCAACTTCTTGATCTGAAGGGGTGAGCCCTTCACGCGCATCCAGAACAAATAAAATCACATCAGCTTCTTCGATAGCTAACTGTGACTGTTCACGCATTTGGACCAACATTCGCTCTTCACTGATCGGTTCAAACCCACCCGTATCAATCAGTGTAAAAGGTGTTTGGTAACGCGTTACCTCTTCATAATTACGGTCACGAGTAACACCGGGGACATCTTCTACGATCGCTTTGCGTTTACCGATAATTCGATTAAACAGGGTCGATTTGCCGACATTTGGCCGGCCAACAATTGCAACAACGGACATTTATTTCACCATTTTCCTTATTTTTTTGGAGTGCAATCGACCTACTCGTAACCAAACTCGCTCAACATCCGATCTGAATCCATCCAGTTTTTCTTTACTTTAATAAAGAGTTCAAGAAAAACACGTGTGCCTAAAAAGGCTTCAATTTCGCGCCGCGATTCTTGGCCAAGGGTTCGAATCATGCTGCCACCCTTACCAACCAAAATACGCTTGTGCGCATCGCGACCGACAAAAATAACAGCCTGAATAGCGATAAGATTTTTCCCTGGCCGCTCTTCGAACGTTTCGACCTGCACCGCAACACCGTAGGGAACCTCTTGGTGAATCCGATGTAGAATTTGTTCTCGTATCATCTCGGCGACAATAAAGCGCTCGGGCAAATCAGTAACCATATCTTCCGGATAGTACATCGGTCCAGTGGGCAGACATTGAGTCACCAATGAGGTTATGCGCTCAACCCCTTCTCCTGTCGCTGCTGCTGCTGGGATGATCTCCTGAAACTTAAAGCGCTCTGAGTACGCCTGAATTAATGGCAACAATTTGTCTTTTGCCACCAAATCAACCTTATTTATCACCAAATAAATCGGCAATTCACTCTGAGCAAGTAGGTCGAGAATGTAGTCATCACCACCGCCAACTCGATCTGTTGCCTCAACTAAAAAAAGAACTGCATCAACCCCACGACATGCTGAAAGGGCCTGATCAACCATATATTTATTAAGCTTGCCTGTTGCTTTATGGATACCAGGGGTATCAAGGAACAACACTTGGGCATCTTTGGTGGTATGGATACCAAGAATACGATTTCTCGTTGTCTGTGGTTTGTTCGCTGTTATGGCAATTTTTTGTCCAAGAATCTGATTAAGTAACGTCGACTTACCTACATTAGGACGACCAATAATCGATACAAAACCTGATTTAAATTCTTTAGTTACTTCCACGCTATCTGTTCTCCGTTGACCATGCATGATGATCTTCATCTATTAATATTTACAATATTTCGTTTG
>MAXR01000154.1:0-2925 GCA_001751155.1 Desulfuromonadales bacterium C00003068
TTTATTACGTTTATTCAACCGTCTTTGTTAATCGATTGGAACACCAAACTCTTTGACTTGTCACTTGATCTTGGTCTTGATTACGAGAAATACCTGCACCACAGCGATGAAGATGACCTTCGCCCCAGCTCAGGTTCGCAACTTGAATCGATCTTTAGCTTATATCGGGATGTGCTTTTTTTGCGCATAGCGGATACCTACGAGCGCGTCCCTATTGATGATGGTGATAAAGGGGCGGTGGGGAATCAGTTAGTTAACCTTACCGATAGTAATCGATTCATGGTCAATCCCTACTTATTGTTTAACCCCTTACGTACTCTGCAAGCTCGTTTTGACTATAAATATGAAAATATTTGGTATCAGGATGATGATGGTGATGATGCAGAATATCACCATTATATCGCGACGCTTACTCAAGAATTAAGTCCCCGAATTAGTGCTAACCTTGGTGGGGGGTACACTCAGTATCGGCCTCGAAATGCCAGCCGTTCATTGTTTGATGATAGCGGTGAAGAGGAATATGATCGCAGTTATACCAGCCTCGGTTTGCTTTGGCAGCTCAACGAGCGACTTGCCATACGTGGTGAAGCCGGTGCTACGTGGTTGGATTACGAATTTAGTGAGGATTATGATTCCCCTATGTATGGTGGTCAGATCGACTATCAACTCTCACGTGTTTTCACCCTCGGTGCCGCTTATCAGGATGATATCTCAGCGAGTGTCGATGAAGGTGCACAGCACGAACAGAAATACTCAGCTTATTTGGGCTACTCTGATCGATCTAACGTCAAGCTTGGGCTCTTTCAGAGCCGTGATGAATACCTTGAGACCGACAGGCGAGATGATTCGTGGGGGATGACTCTGAATGGTGAAATTCTTTTGACCAGTAAAAAAGGGTTGATCTGGCTTTTAAGCTACACAGATTACGAAGAGGAGGATCTGCGTAATTATGACCGCTATGGAGGCCGCATTGAATTTTATCACCAGCTACGATCAGGTCGGCTATCGTGTGGTTATACCTATAACCGCAGTGATTCAAACCTAAATGATGAGGACTACAATAATAATATCGTTTTTATTCAGATCGTATTGACGCGGTAGCGAAAACAGGTTTGCTTACTCTTTAATCAAACTCAAATCATGGATTTATAGATGTATGAAACTTATTTTGGTCTCAACACTAAACCGTTTGAATTGGTGCCTAATCCCCTTTTTTTATTTAACAGTCATTCCCATAAGAAGGCGATCAGTTATCTGCAATACGGTTTACAGGAACGAGTCGGTTTCATTCTCTTAGCTGGGGAAGTTGGTTCGGGTAAAACCACGATCATTCGTGATCTCATCAAGAACCTTGATGAGGATATTATTTTATCTCAGGTGGTCAACACCAGCGGCACAGCCACAGAGATTTTGGCGATGATTAACGATGATTTTGGCCTCGTCATTGAGGGCAAAGACAAGGTAGGCCTATTGCGTGATCTCAATGATCATCTCGTAACTCTCTATTCTGAGGGCAAACGGGCGGTGATCATCATTGATGAGGCTCAAAATCTCTCACCAGCAGTACTTGAGGAGGTGCGTCTCCTCTCAAATCTCGAAGCAGAAAATGCAAAGTTGGTGCAGATTATTCTCGTCGGCCAGCCTGAGCTACAAAAAATTATTACTCGCCCTGAACTGCGTCAATTGCGTCAGCGTATCAGCATTCATTGTCAGCTTGAACCGCTGACTCGAGATGAAACAGAGGACTATGTCTATCATCGTTTGGCTACGGCGGGTAACCGTACTGCGGTAAGTTGGCATGAAGGAACATTTGATAGTCTTTACGCCTACAGCGGCGGGATCCCGCGCTTGCTCAATGTGTTTTGTGACTTTGCCTTATTGTGTGCCTTTGTCGAGCAAACTCGCGAGCTAACGGTGGAGATGATCAATGAAGTTATTGGTGATCTCTCTTGGAAACAGCAGCAAACAAAAATTGATCCACAGCAACCCGTAGCCGATAGAGGGTGTAAAAAGAATGACGATGGCGATGAATGGGTTGTTAGGCACCTTGAGGTTCAAGAAAAATTACTACAGCAGTTGTTAGACCAAAATAAACAGAATGCTCAATGTCTCGATGTCGGCTTATCGCGAATTCATCGCCAGTTAGATGCGTTGCTGGTGGCTGTTAAGCGAGGGGGGTGCTTGGATCGAAAAAATGGAACGCCTAGCAACGGAGTCAATAGATGAGTGATCCTATTTTGAATACGGTCGAGATCGAACCGATCAATATGCTGAGTATTGATGTTGAAGACTACTTTCAGGTTTCCGCTTTTGAAGATATCTCACCACCAGATAAGTGGGATGACTTTGAGTCACGCGTCGTTGCGAATACTGAGCGTATCCTTCAGGTGTTAGAGAGTGCAGACGTTCGCGCGACTTTTTTTGTCCTCGGATGGGTTGCCAAGCGCTATCCAAACCTTGTTCGTAAAATTGCTGCTGCGGATCATGAAGTTGCCAGTCATGGTTATGGTCATCAGCGCATTGGCAACCTCGAACGCTCTGAGTTTCGTCGTGATATCCAACGATCGAAACAGATCCTTGAAGATTTGGTCGGTTGTGAAGTCCTTGGTTATCGTGCGCCAAGTTATTCTATTTCGCAACAAACTCCCTGGGCATTCGATGAGTTGTTGGAGGCTGGTTATCTCTATGATTCAAGCATCTTTCCAGTAAAACACGACTTTTATGGCATGTCAGACTGGCCACGTTTTGCTGGCTTAGCGGTAAAGGGGGGGGATGGTCAGTGGCAACCAGCTGAATCGAGCCAACCCAGTTCAGAGCAACAATCGATGATGGAGTTACCGATAACCACGTTGCGTCTGGCGGGAAAAAATCTGCCAATCTCCGGCGGTGGCTATTTTCGTTTACTTCCCTACGTTGCCAGTCGTT
>MAXR01000154.1:2930-5662 GCA_001751155.1 Desulfuromonadales bacterium C00003068
CCTTGGGAGTTTGACCCCGATCAGCCTCGTATGGCGGGTGCTGGATTGAAAAGTCGTTTTCGACATTATCTTAATCTTCATAAAACCGAGAGTCGTTTTAAACGTCTCTTGGATGATTTTGAGTTTGTTCCGATTCGCAATGGCTTGGAATTATAACTATCAGGCTGTTGGACTTAACAGGAACCTACTGTACTTTTTGTGGTTGCGCGCACTCTTTATCATGCAACAAAAAGTAAAACAGAGGCGGTGATGATCATATGAAATGATCGTGCCATCATAACAAGGTTGGAATAGCCATGGAAATTCGACTTGCTACCGATACGGATAAAAATTCTTGGGATGCGTATGTGTTACAGCATTCTGATGGGTTGGCATATCAGTTATTCGCTTGGCGACAGGCTGTCAAAAAGGCTTACGGTTATGAGGCTCATTATCTGTTAGCTGAAAAGGATAACAATGTTTGTGGTGTGCTGCCCTTGGTTGATTTTCGAATTCCATTTTTAGGTTCGACGTTAATTTCGCTTCCTTACTGTGATGCTGGTGGAGTTCTTGCCGATTCTGATGAAATTGAACAACAGCTGTTGAATGCGGCCTTAGATTTAACAAAAAAAACTGGTATGAAATGTCATATTCGGTCAACGCAGTCTTTGTTAATTGACCGTGAAAATACAACCGATAAAGTTCGCATGCTTTTGACTCTACCAGAAAATTCTGAACTTTTTTTAGCGAGTATTAGGTCGAAATTGCGCAACAAAATCAATAAACCATTGAAACATGGCTATCGCGTCGAGATTGGTTCGTCAGAATTAATAGAAGCGTTCTATTCCATTTTTGTTGTGAACATGCATGAACTTGGATCACCCGTTCATAGTCGACGTTGGATTGAAGCTATCGTCTCTGAATATCATGAAAAGGTTCGAATTGGTGTCGTCTTTACCCCTGATGGTATGCCTGTCGCAGCGGGAATGATTCTGCTCCACCCAACGACTATTTCAAACCCATGGGCTTCATCGTTGCGAGAGTATGGCCACATGAAACCAAACATGCTGCTATATTCGACTCTTTTATCTTTTGCTGCAGATAATGGATATAAACAGTTTGATTTTGGTCGATCTTCATTGGGGGGAGGTACCTATCTTTTCAAAGAGCAGTGGGGAGCACAACCCAGTAAATTGTATTGGTATGATGATATTGGCAATGTAAAACAAACATATCAACCCCAAAGTTACTCTAGCGATCGGACAGGATGCCGGTCGATGGCTGTACGCATGTGGCAGCAGCTCCCAGCAACTGGTGCAAATTGGCTTGGACCTCGAATAAGGAGGTATATTTCGTTATGAAAAAGGACCTTTTGTTTATCGTTCATCGCATTCCGTTTCCCCCCGATAAAGGGGATAAAATTCGTACTTATCATATGCTGCGTTATTTGGCTGAGCGTTATCGAGTGACGGTGGTTTGTATGGTCGATGATCCTGATGATATTCAACATATCGAGACATTGAGGGCATTAGTCTATCAAGTTCATTATCGTGTCAGAACGACAAAGATGATGAAGCTATGGGCAATTGGCGCTCTATTCACTGGTAAGCCATTTACCCTACAGTGCTTTTATTCCAAACACCTACAGCAGGAGATCGACACTTATTTGGATCAATATGATCCTGTGTCAATACTCTGTTTTTGTTCCTCGTCAGCCGAATATATTTTTCGATCACGCCATAGCTTAAAAACGTTACAAAAAAAAGTATTGCTCAATGATTTGATCGATGTCGATTCTGAAAAATGGGGCGACTATGCTGAAAAACATCGCGGATTGATGCGCTGGCTTTATCGTCGTGAAGAAAAATTGTTGTTGCCGTGTGAACAACGCATTATCGATTCTTTTGATCGAACTTTTTTAGTTAGTGAAGAGGAAAAAACGATTCTTGCTTCGCAATTCTGTGTGGATAAGGTTGAAGCGATCTCAAATGGAGTTGATCTCGACTATTTTTCGCCAATGAATGTTTCGAAGGAGCAGTATCCGACTGCACCGTGCAAGCTTGTTTTTACTGGAGCGATGGATTATTGGCCGAATGTCGAAGGGGCGGTTTGGTTCGCTGAAAAGGTGTTTCCGGCAGTAAAAAAAGAATTTGCTGATGCGGTGTTTTGTGTTGCGGGAAGAAACCCAACAGATGTCTGTTCTGGAGTTAACAAAGATTTCTGGGATAGAGGTGACCGGAACCGTTGCCGATATGCGCGATCATCTGTCTACGGCGACCATCTGCGTTGTGCCGTTGTTGATCGCCCGTGGCATTCAAAATAAGGTGTTAGAGGGGATGGCGATGCAGAAGCCGGTTATTGCGACAACAGGTGCTGCAACTGGGATTAAAGCCATTGATGGCGAGGAGATTGTTGTTGTCGATGATGAGATGACGATGGCGCAGGAGATTATCTCCTTGCTTAAGGACAGCGATAGACAATGTAGCCTTGGGTTGAAAGCCAGAGCTTATGTAGAACGAGAACACTCTTGGGATTCACACCTTTGTCGGTTAACTGAGTTGATCGAGGAGGGGACGGTCTGATTTTTGTTTTAATCATTAAACCTAATCCAGCATGAATAATATTCATATAGGGAGTTGTTGAATGACGAAAATTCTCCATATCCTCGATCACAGTCTTCCGCTTCACAGTGGTTATACATTTCGCAGCCAAAATCTTTTTCGTGCGCAACGAAAAATGGGTTTTGATCCTGT
>MAXR01000155.1:0-5919 GCA_001751155.1 Desulfuromonadales bacterium C00003068
ATCGACTCCTGTGACGAGCCCAACTTATACGCTTATGAACAGCTATGGGGGACGGTTGCCGTTGTATCATTTTGATCTTTATCGCCTAAGTTCAGAAGATGAGTTGTTAGATCTCGGCTTTGATGATTATTTTCATGGTGACGGTGTCGCGCTCGTTGAATGGCCGGAACGTTGTCCAGGGTTGAGTTATGAGGCTTTGATTGTCGATTTAGTTTATATTGGTGATGACGTTCGGCAGTTGACTGTGACAATTTCTGGTCAGCCCACGAAGTATCAATCCGTACTCGATGGATTAGCCGAGATTGCTCCTGTTTGTCGATTCGGTGATGAGTAGATAGCGTATGCGAATACAATAAAAGTTTTGACCCTGTTATCATTACCTGTTAAAAAGCACTATGTTAAGGTGGTGTCGCCTGTAAACAGATGCTTTAAATGATATCAGATGTGTATGTTGATAGTGTTGATTGATCAAGGAGGTAGACCGAAAATGGCTCTGGTCGTACAAAAATATGGTGGTACTTCCGTAGGGACGACAGATAAAATTCGCAATGTAGCTCAGCGGATTGCTCGGACCTATGATGAAGGTAATGACGTTGTTGTAATTGTTTCAGCCATGTCAGGTGAAACAAATAAGCTCGTCGCGTTAGCAGATGAAATTTGCGAATTTCCCAGTGAACGTGAATATGACGTTTTGGTGTCAACGGGTGAGCAAGTAACTATTGCCCTATTGTCGATGTGTTTACAATCGATGGGCTACAAGGCAAAAAGTTATCTCGGACACCAAATTCCCATTTTGACCGATAATTCGTCATCGCGAGCACGAATCAAAGAGATTGGCGAAAGCAATATTCGTGAAGACCTGAAAAGCGGCACGATCGTTGTTGTTGCAGGTTTTCAAGGGATTGATGATCAGGGCAATATTACCACCCTTGGACGCGGTGGTTCCGACACTTCTGCTGTCGCTGTTGCGGCCGGATTAAAGGCAGACGTGTGTGAAATATATACCGATGTCGATGGCGTTTATACCACTGACCCACGTATTGTGCCGAATGCTAGTAAAATCGAGAAGATCTCCTATGAAGAGATGCTCGAAATGGCATCGTTGGGTGCAAAGGTTCTGCAAATTCGCTCCGTTGAATTTGCAAAAAAATATGATGTAGTTATTCACGTTCGTTCCAGTTTTAACGATAATCCTGGAACGCTGGTTATGAAGGAGGATTCTGAAATGGAGACCGTACTGGTTTCAGGGGTAACCTGTAATAAAGATGAAGCAAAAATTTCAGTTTTGCGTATCCCTGATCACCCTGGGATTGCTGCAGATATTTTTTCGCCATTATCTGAGGCAAGTATCACAGTTGACGTGATTATTCAGAACGTCTCCCATGAAGGATTTACCGACTTAACGTTCACCGTACCCAAGGGTGATGTGAAAAAAGCCCTTAAAATTGTTGAGGCCACAGCGCAGAAGATCGGTGCTGGTGGTGTCACATCGGATGATAAGGTTGCGAAGGTTTCAATTGTCGGTGTTGGTATGCGTTCGCACACTGGTATTGCGAGTAAGATGTTTAGTACCCTCTCTTCTGAGGGGGTCAATATCCAAATGATCTCAACCAGTGAGATTAAAGTCTCTTGTGTTATCGAAGACAAGTACACTGAATTGGCTGTTCGTGTCTTGCATGATGCCTTCGAACTTGGCAGTGATCAATAAATAATTATAGACCAACAGGGAGTAGGTTGATGAGTCAGATAATGCTTTATGACACAACATTACGCGACGGAACACAAGCTGAAGATATCTCGTTTTTGGTGAGTGATAAGGTGCGTATTGCTCAACGACTTGATGAACTTGGTGTTCATTATATTGAAGGTGGATGGCCAGGTTCAAATCCCAAGGATATTGCTTTCTTTCAAGAGATCAAGAATGTCACCTTGAAGCAGGCGAAAATTGCTGCATTTGGCTCGACGCGACGTGCAAAAACGACTCCTGAATTAGATAATAATATTCAAACGCTGATTCAGGCCGCTCCCGATGTCGTCACCATTTTTGGTAAATCCTGGGATTTTCATGTCCATGAAGCATTGCGGATCTCTCTCGAAGAAAATCTCGAACTGATTAATGATTCACTCGCCTATCTAAAAAAACATATCCCAGAAGTTATTTACGATGCGGAACATTTTTTCGATGGCTATAAAGCGAATCCTGAATATGCTCTCAAAACGCTCAAGGCTGCCGAAGATGCTGGAGTTGACTGCATTGTGTTGTGTGATACCAATGGTGGAACCTTGCCTAGTGAGTTCCCTGAAATTATGGCAGCAGTTAAGGCTGCTGTGTCGACACCGCTTGGTATTCATGCTCATAATGATAGTGAGTGTGCGGTGGCAAACTCACTAATGGCCGTTTCTTTGGGCGCGGTACAAGTCCAAGGGACCCTGAACGGTTTCGGTGAGCGTTGTGGCAACGCAAACTTGTGTTCAATTATTCCTGCTCTTAAGGTGAAGATGGGCCATGATTGTGTGACCGATGAGCAAATGAAAACATTACGTGTTGTTTCACGTTATGTGTATGAGTTGGCGAATTTGATCCCCAATAAACACCAGGCTTATGTCGGAAATTCAGCATTTGCCCATAAGGGTGGTGTCCACGTGTCAGCCATTCAGCGTCACCCTGAAACGTATGAACATATGCGCCCAGAAAAAGTCGGTAATGCCACGCGAGTGCTCGTTTCTGACCTGTCTGGTCGTGCCAATATTCTTGCTAAAGCTGAGCAGTTTAATATCAATCTCGATAGCAAGGATCCTGTCACGCTTGAGATTCTTGAAAATATTAAAGAGATGGAGAATAAGGGCTACCAATTTGAGGGTGCAGAAGCATCTTTCGAGTTGTTGATGCGTAAAGCTCTTGGTACGTTGCGCCACTATTTTTCGGTGATTGGCTTTCGCGTGATTGATACCAAACTTAAAGAAGATGATAAGCCTCTGTCTGAAGCAACGATAAAGGTCAAGGTTGGTGGTCGGATCGAGCACACCGCTGCTGAAGGTGATGGACCAGTCAATGCGTTAGATAATGCGTTGCGTAAAGCTCTTGAGCATTTTTATCCTCAACTTAACGAGATGAAACTTCTTGACTACAAGGTTCGCGTTTTGCCCACTGGCCACGGAACAGCATCTATTACTCGAGTATTAATTGAATCTGGAGATAAGGATTCACGATGGGGAACTGTTGGGGTCAGTGATAATATAATTGATGCCTCGTATCATGCTCTGGTTGACGCTCTGCTGTATAAATTGGTTAAGGATGCTGATTAGTGTTTAACCGCCCGGGCTCTTTGATTGTTGCCTTGGTGATCGTTGGTCTACTGTTTTATGCCCAACAGGGGATACTTGCATCGCAAGTATCCCCTGTTTTTGTTGAAGCTCCAAGTTGTGAAAATCAATTTGTCGAACTGTCGGGAAACTTATTTGTCTGCTCGCCACATCAGGTTGTCGAAGTTACCTCAGCTAAGGATCTACTCCGTCACGTTAATGATGAGCATGGCACGTCCGTCTTGTTGAGTTATTTTACCTGTCATAAGTTGATGAATGGTCAATCTGTTGAACTAAATCGCGACAGTGGCGGTCTTGCCACCATTACATGTGAATTCATGAGTGCGGGGCGACGGATGACGTTAGGGGTTGCCTTGCATCCTGATCGTATGACAGCCGAAGACTGGAGGTCGTTACCTGGTATCGGAACAGCAATGGCTAGGGTGATTACTGAGAATAAGGAGCAGCATGGCGACTTTTGTACGTTTGAGGCGCTCGTCAGGGTGCGTGGAATTGCAAAGAAAAGTTTAGATCGTTGGCGACAGCACTTCTAATAAGAATTTAATTATTTAGATTAGATTGGTTTTACCTTTTGTTTTTATGGTGTACTATCGACTTAAATAAGTTTTTTACTGTAGTCGTGAAGTGAAAGGACGAACGAATGAAGTGTCCAAAATGTAACGGCCGAATGTATGTAGAGAAATACTTTGATTTTGTGCGTTCATTTGAAGCGTGGAAGTGCAGCTGTTGTGGTGAAATTCTTGACGCAACGATTGTCGCTAACCGTGCGCGAAACCAAAATCTGCACGTTGGTTAACTCTTGTTGAATGGTCTTTTTGTGTCGTAAAAAGACTGCCTTATCTTGACCTGTCTCGTACCATTTCAGGTATTCTTTTAAGTCCTCCCTGTAACAAATGTGATAGTTTTGGCCACATAGAGAAGATGTGTTTTTGCTGTATTTTCTTTGTCGTTATTCGCCAAAAAGGTAAAATTTGTGACGAAATAAATTGTAAATAATTAAAGTAGTTTCTCTTTCGTTAATTTGTTACGTTACCTTACGTGTCCTGTTTTTCCTGTTGCTATTCACTTGTAGCAAAAGGTGGGTCCTGTTGCGGGTTTTGTCAGATTTGTGCCGTTATTCGTAAAGAAATTAAGTGTTTTGAAGGGTATTTCATGGCTGATGTTTTTATAGGTCGTCAACCTATTTTTGATCGACATATGCGAGTTTATGCTTATGAACTCCTGTATCGGCACGGCTTTGTCGATCACGCTGTTATTACTGATTTTAACGCCGCAAGTTCTGAAGTTGTTGTTAATGCGTTGATTGAGGTTGGGCTTGACCGTCTGGTTGGTAACAAGAAAGCGTTTTGTAATTTTACGCGCGATTTTCTTATAAAAGGGGCGTCGATCCCTTTCCCAACAACTCAACTTGTTATTGAAGTGTTAGAAACTGTTTCACCCGAAGCTGAAGTTTTGGATGCAATTCGGAGCTTATCTCGTAGCGGACACCTTATTGCGCTGGATGATTTTGTTGTCTCCGATGATTTAGTTCCTTTAGTTGAGTTGGCTGATGTCGTTAAGATTGATGTTCTCGCGCTGTCGCGTGATGAGGTCATATCCCAGGTCGAAAAAATACGGCAAATAAAACAATTACAGCTTTTAGCCGAAAAAGTAGAGACACACGATGAATATGTTTTTTGTCGAGATTTAGGTTTTGATCTGTTTCAAGGGTATTTTTTTAGCAAGCCTCAGGTTGTTTCGGGTCGCAAGGTCCCACCGAGTCGATTGGCGATGTTGCGCCTAATGGCAGAACTTTCGAGGGTTGATATTGACCTCGGAAAGCTCGAAGAGATTATTCAGACTGATGTCAACTTGAGCGTTAAGTTGTTGAGGCAAATCAATTCCAGTTTTTATAGTTTGCTCGCTGAGGTGAAGTCGATTCGGCAAGCTATTATTTATTTGGGATTACAGCATATTCGTAATTGGGCATGTATTGTCTCAATGGGAAGTATCAGTGATAAGCCCCAGGAGCTGATGTCTATGGCATTGATTCGTGGCAAAATGTGTGAAATTATGTCTGATTCTGATGATTCCGAACAGCGAGGTATGTTTTTTACTGTTGGATTATTTTCGATGCTCGATAGCATTTTAGACCTGCCAATGGGTGAAATATTAAAGACTTTGCCGCTGACAGAAGAGGTGAATACTGCATTGCTGCAACGAAAGGGACAGCTCGGTGTAACTCTTTCTTGTGTCGAGGCCTACGAGCGCGCAAGTTGGGGCGATGTTGATGCCTGTGGTTTTGAGCAAGCTTTAGTTCGTCGTGCATATTTTGATGCACTCGATTGGACTAATGCGGCACTTGAAAGTTTAAATTAATGATCATGGATATTATCGTATGCACTACCAAAAGTACCTAGCACCAGCTAAAATAAATTTGTGTTTACATGTAAATGGTAAACGTTCTGATGGCTACCATGAGCTGGCTATGATTATGCAGAGTGTTTCACTGTACGACGAGCTAGAGGTTGCTATTGTCGCAAATCCTGGCGTAAGTTTTCATTGTGAGACTGTGTTAGGCAACCACGATGACAATCTTGTTGTCCGAGCGGCGCG
>MAXR01000155.1:5964-24880 GCA_001751155.1 Desulfuromonadales bacterium C00003068
GGACTTGGTGGCGGGTCATCTGATGCTGCGACAACAATAATGGCCTTAAACCAATTGTTGGAGTTAGATCTCGCCCCAGAAATTCTACATAAGGAAGCTTTAGCGTTGGGGGCTGATGTACCATTTTTCTTATATCAACCCGTTGCTTGGGCTTGTGGCATCGGTGACAAACTGTCGCCTGTGGAGATTGTGCTACCATTTTGGATTGTTCTTGTTAATCCTGGCGTTGGCGTATCAACAGCTCAAGTATATCGTGCGTTAGCCCCAGTAGATTATTCAAATTGTTTAATGCCGAAAATAATCACAACGCAAGATGGGCTCGTTTCATTGCTCCATAATGACCTTGAGCGTGTTGCAATGAATTTATGTGCTGAGATTGGAACGCTAAAAAGCTCTTTTGTTGAATTAAATGCCGATGGCGTTTTGATGTCTGGAAGTGGTGCAACGGTATTTGGTGTGTTTTTTAGTTATGATCAAGCACAGACGGCGGCCAAGAAGTTTGTTGATGAATATGGCTATTGGTCACAGGTCGTTTCACCAATTACTTCGTGATAAATTGCAGTAAAGATAATTTTTCTATTTACATCTGTTCAATCTTTGTTGTATAACGCCTCCACGAATTGAGCAGATAAAAAACACCTTCAACGCGAAGTGTGATCTCACAATTTAGAAATAGAATTATGATGGGGCGTGGCCAAGTGGTAAGGCACCGGATTTTGATTCCGGCATTCCCAGGTTCGAACCCTGGCGCCCCAGCCACTTTTAAAAAAACCTCTTATGATGACAGTTTGATCGGAACTCGGTCATGCGTCGAGAGGTTTTTTTTGTTTGTGTTGTCCTCTTTAGGGCAGCATCTTTAAATTACTAGTTTGACACCTCAGGATGTACCGTGAATAAAATCAAGATTTTTGCAGGAAATTCAAATCCTCTCTTGGCTCGGGACATTTGTGAGCACCTCTCAGTGCCACTTGGAAGCGCCAACGTTAAGAACTTTTCTGACGGCGAGATCATGGTAGAAATCGGAGAAAATGTCCGAGGCTGTGATGTCTATATCGTCCAATCAACCAGTGCCCCAACAAATAATCATTTGATGGAATTATTGATCATGACCGATGCGCTGAAGCGGGCATCAGCAGCGAGTATTACTGCTGTTGTACCCTACTTTGGTTATGCGCGCCAAGATCGTAAGGTCGCTCCACGTACACCGATTACGGGTAAGTTAGTTGCTGACTTGATTGCACGGGCTGGTGTTGATCGTTTGTTGACAATGGATCTTCATGCTGGGCAAATTCAGGGTTTTTTCGATATTCCTGTTGATCACCTCTATGCTGCTCCTGTGTTGCTTGACGATGTACAGTCGAAATTTTGTGACCGAGTCGTTATTGTGTCACCTGATGCAGGGGGAACAGAACGAGCTCGTGCATTTGCTAAGCGTCTTGATGCTGGTTTAGCCATTATTGATAAGCGTCGCAGTGGGCCTAATGTGTCCGAGGTGATGCATATCATCGGCGATGTTAAGGATCAGATTTGTATTATTGTTGATGATATGATTGATACCGCTGGTACGTTATGTCAGGCGGCAAAGGCACTGCAAGGGCAGGGTGCAAAGCAAGTGTTTGCCTATGCAACTCATGCCGTATTGTCAGGCCCTGCTATGGATCGAATCTCAGAGAGTTGCCTTGAAGAGGTTGTTGTCTCTGATTCAATTGTCTGTTCGGATAAAGTAGCTCAATGTGATAAGCTTCGTCCTTTGCCAGTTTCACAACTTTTGGCAGAGGCTATCCGCCGTATTCATGCGGATGAATCAGTTAGTTCCTTGTTTGTATAATTAAATCAAAGCATACTGTGCCGTTGAGCCAGTACGCTGTTATATCTGGAGGTAGTAATCATGGCACAAGCGGATTTAAATGTTGTACTGCGTGAGCGCGTTGGCAAGGGCGGAGCACGTAGTGCTCGTCGTGCTGGTCTTGTTCCTGGCGTAGTTTATGGTCCTAAAATCACCCCTTGCACTGTTAATGTTGAGCCAAAAGCATTGGCTACAGCAATTGGCGGCGCCGCAGGGTGGAACACCATGCTGACACTTAAGGGCGAGGGTTCTTTTAATGGTTTGTTTGCCATTGTTAAAGATATGCAGGTTGATTCTATCACCCGCGTACCAACCCATGTTGACTTTCAAGCGATTGATGCGACCGCAGCAGCTTCATTTATGGTTCCTGTAAATGCGGTTGGACAATGTATTGGTGTAAAAGAGGGTGGCAGTCTTCAATTGATCCGTAAAGAGCTAGAAGTGTTCTGTTTGCCAACATCAATTCCTGCAGCGATCGATATCGCTGTTGATTCGTTAGGAATTGGCGATGTTGTTCATATCAATGATGTTGTTGTTCCCGAGGGTGTTGAACTTCCTCACGATGTCAACTTTACCGTTATCACCGTTATTGGTTATAAGGGCGGCGATGATGATGTTGAAGAAAGTGACGATGAGGTCGTAGCGGAAGAAGCCTAGTTTTGTTTTTAATTGCAGGGCTTGGTAATCCCGGTGAGAAATACGCGTCGACACGACATAATGTCGGGTTTATGGTTGTCGATCTTCTTGCCGCTCGTCACAGTATTTCATTAAAGAAAAAGGGCCATCAATCTTTTTATGGGGTTGGTCGTTGTTGTGGTAAAAGTGCTGTACTGCTTAAACCGCAAACCTTTATGAATTTAAGTGGTGCTAGTGTCGCATCTGCGAGTAAGTCCCTCGATATTGCATCGGGGGACTTAGTCGTGATACACGATGAAATAGATCTTCCGTTTGGCGCTGTTCGGGTCAAGGTTGGCGGTGGACATGGTGGACATAACGGTCTGCGTAATATTCATCAGTCTCTTGGTGATAATTCCTACATTCGTGTTCGTATGGGTGTGGGGCGACCACCCGAGGGTGGTGATGTCGCTAATTATGTCCTTAAGTCGTTTTCTGGAAGTGAAAAAAAAGATCTTGATGATGTGCTCTTGTATGCAGCCGAGGTGGTTGAAGCTTTACTGACACATGGTGACCAATATGCCATGTGTGAATACAATGGGCGCAATATTTTAAATCCGTAAAGTATTAATTCAAAGAGGAGATTGGCAATGGCGTATTTTGCCGTAATTCTAGGGATAGTTGGCTTTGCAGCAGCTGTTATGTTGTATAACAAAGTTAAGCAAGAGCCTGTAGGTAATGAGGTCATGGCAGATATTGCGGATTCTATCCACGATGGTGCGATGGCTTTTTTGCGTCGTGAGTACCGTGTTCTTGCTATTTTTGTTGCGGGTGTTTTTCTGCTGATTCTTGCCGGCATGGGTGTTCAGACTGCGATGGCTTTCCTTGCTGGTGCCGCATGCTCAATGACCTGTGGCTTTATCGGTATGAAGGCTGCAACGCGTGCTAACGTTCGTACAACTGAAGCAGCACGTCTTCACGGTCAAGCAAGAGCTCTTGAGGTATCCTATAACGGTGGTGCTGTAATGGGGCTGTCTGTTGCATCACTCGGCTTGGTTGGTGTTGGCGCAATGTACATCTTCTTTGGTGGTGATCCTGAAACGTCTCGTTACATCAATGGCTTCGCTATGGGTGCTTCATCCATCGCTCTGTTTGCACGTGTTGGTGGTGGTATTTATACTAAAGCCGCTGACGTTGGTGCTGACCTTGTTGGTAAGCTTGAAGCAGGTATTCCTGAAGATGATCCACGTAACCCTGGTGTTATCGCCGATAACGTTGGTGACTGCGTTGGTGATACCGCTGGTATGGGTGCTGATATTTTTGAGTCCTATGTTGGTTCAATTATCGCGACCATCGCCATTGCTGCGGCTGCTAGCCCAGCATTACTAGCACAACTTGGTAGCGGTGAGGGTGTTCAGTCTGCCGCTATGTTACTTCCACTGGTTCTTGCAACCTTTGGTCTGCTGTTCTCCGCTGCAGGGATCTACTCCATGAAGCGTTTTCAGGACAAGGATCCTGCTGATGCACTGCGTTTGACGACGTTTGTTGCTGCGGGTGGCTTCTTGGCTGCATCACTCTTCATTATCCTGATTATGGGCCTTAGCTTTGGTGTCTTCCTTGCGTTGGTTGGCGGTTCACTCGCTGGTATCGCAATTGGTTTGATCACTGAGTACTATACTGCTGAAGCTCCAGTTCGTCGTATTGCTGAAGCAAGTAAGACAGGTCCTGCAACAAACATTATTGCTGGTTTGGCTGTTGGTCTTGAGAGTACCGCAGCTCCAGTTCTGATTATCTGCGCTGGTATTATGACTGCTAACTACTTTGCAGGTCTCTATGGTATCGGTATTGCTGCTGTTGGTATGCTCGCTACCGTTGGTGTTACTATGACGGTTGATGCATACGGTCCAATCGCCGATAACGCTGGTGGTATTTCTGAGATGGCAGGTCTTGGACCTGATGTTCGTGAAATCACCGATGGTCTTGATGCAATCGGTAATACAACTGCCGCTGTTGGTAAGGGCTTTGCTATTGGCTCTGCTGCATTAACAGCATTAGCTCTATTCTCTGCCTATGCAACAACAGTTGGCCTTGAAATTATTAACTTAGTCGAGCCGCGCGTTGTTGTTGGTTTATTCATTGGTGGCGCACTACCATTCTTCATGGGTGCTCTAACCATGACCAGTGTTGGTCGTGCTGCAGGATTAATGGTCGAAGAAATTCGTCGTCAATTCCGTGAGATTCCAGGCCTCCTTGAAGGCAAAGAGGGTGTTAAGCCTGAGTCCGGAAAGTGTATCGATATCGCTGCACAGGCTGCATTGAAAGAGATGGTTCTTCCCGGTGTTATAGCTGTCGTTGCACCTGTTCTGATTGGTTTCATTCTTGGCAAAGAAGCTCTGGGTGGTATGCTTGCTGGTGCGACTCTTTCTGGTGTTCTTCTTGCCCTTATGATGTCAAACGGTGGTGGCGCATGGGATAATGCAAAGAAGTTTATCGAAACAGGTAAGATTGAAGGTGAGTCTAAGGGTGGTGAAGCTCACCATGCTGCTGTTATCGGCGACACCGTTGGCGACCCATTCAAAGATACTTCTGGTCCTGCGATGAACATCCTTATCAAGTTGATGAGTGTTGTTTCTTTGGTTATTGCACCATTATTAGCCTAGAACCGAATAGGTAAAATGATTGACGATAGCCGAGACACTAAGTCTCGGCTATCGTTGTTTGGAGAACGTTATGGGATTTAAGTGCGGTATCGTTGGGTTGCCCAATGTTGGTAAATCAACTATTTTTAATGCAATCACTTCTGCTGGTGCAGAAGCAGCAAACTACCCCTTTTGCACTATCGAGCCAAATGTCGGTATTGTTGCTGTGCCTGATCGTCGTCTTGATGCCCTTGCCGAGATCGTTAAACCGCAACGTGTCTTGCCAACATCAATGGAATTTGTTGATATCGCAGGTCTTGTCAAAGGTGCCAGTCGCGGTGAAGGTCTTGGTAATCAATTTTTAGGTCATATTCGTCAAGTCGATGCGATTGCAAATGTTGTTCGCTGTTTTGAAGATGACAATGTTGTTCATGTTGATGGCACAGTTGATCCCCTTAGAGATATTGATGTGATCCAGACGGAACTAAATCTTGCTGATTTAGACTCGGTTGAAAAGCGTCATCTTAAAGTGCAGAAACTTGCAAGAAGTGGTGATAAAGTAGCTCAAGTTGAACAAAAGGTTCTTGAAACCTTAGACAGCTGTTTGAATGACGGTCGTCCTGCACGGATGGCTCAATTAACTGCTGACGAAGTTGATTTAATCAAAGATATGCATCTCATCACGATAAAACCCGTGTTGTTTGTCGCAAACGTGTCTGAGGATGATTTAGCTGGTGAGCATCCACATGTTGACAAGGTGCGAGAGTATGCTGCAGCTCAAGGGGCTGAGTTTGTCACTATTTGCGGTAAAATTGAATCTGAAATTGCAGAACTTGAGGCCGATGAAAAGATCGAATTCCTTGCAGAACTTGGTCTTGAAGAGCCCGGGTTAGACAAGATGATTCACGCTGGGTATAAACTTTTAGGACTTAACACATATTTTACAGCTGGCGTAAAAGAGGTTCGTGCTTGGACTGTTTCTAATGATGCCTTAGCCCCCCAAGCTGCCGGTGTTATTCATACCGATTTTGAAAAAGGCTTTATTCGTGCAGAAGTGATTGGTTACGAAGATTTTATCTCTTCTGGCGGTGAGGCTGGAGCTAAAGAAAAAGGCCTTTTGCGTGTTGAAGGCAAAGAGTACCCAGTGAAAGATGGAGATGTAATGCATTTCCGTTTCAATGTTTAGCAGTTAGAAATGCTTTAGTTAATGCAATGGGTTCCGTTTTCAATAGACAACGGTGAATGCTTGTGTTAATTGTCTCAATTCTGCAAGTCGGGCACTTATGGTAAGTGTCCGCTCCTTGCTCCGGGGGAGACCGGGGCTAATATCCATGAGGAGGTTTACGCATGCGTACCTACGAAACAATTTTTATTGTAAATCCTCAGCTTGCTGGTGATGAATACACCGCAGTGGTAGACAAGTTCAAAGGTGTCTTAACTGATCAACAAGCTGAAATTCTTAAGGTAGACGAGTGGGGCACTAAGCGCCTTGCTTATACTGTTAAGAAAAATGACCAAGGCATTTATGTTCTTGTTGTATTCAATGCTGGGAATAGCGTTGTTAAAGAATTTGAGCGTCGTATGCGCCTTGATGAATCAATCATCAAGTTTCAAACCTTACTTCTTGAAGGTGGTTTTGAAGTGCCTGTAGAAGTTGAAGTTCCCGTAGAGGTTGAAGCTGCTGCAGGAGTTGAAGGTGATGCTGCTGTTGAGGCACCAGCTGTTGTTGAAGCACCAGCTGCAGAGTAATTCGTAAAGAAACGATCTGGAAGGATTTTTGATATGGCTTTCGTAAAAAAAAGTACCCCTGGTCGCCGTTTTGGCCGTCGTAAAGGCTGCCGTTTCTGCGCCGACAATACAATTAAAATTGATTACAAAGAGGTTCGTACTCTTCGTTACTTTGTTTCCGAGCGTGGTAAGATTGTTCCTCGTCGGATCTCTGGTAACTGTGCAACTCATCAACGTAAGGTTACTGAAGCAATTAAGCGTGCGCGTAATATCGCATTGTTGTCATTTACTTCAAATCGGACGGTTGATTAATTGGCAATTAACTTTGCTGTGCAAGAAAAACCGAGCTTTTCGACTACACTGCTGATGGTTGCCGTCAGTTCAATCGTAACATGTGGTTTGCTGATGTTTTCACAAGCATTGGGGCCGCTTGCAGTAGTTTTGAATTTGGCTTTATCTTTACCTATTGCCTATGTTGGTATGAGGTCAGGATTTGTCGCTGCACTTAGTTCGTTACTGATTGTGTTTGTTGTCGATGTTCAATTGTCGAGCATGCATCATGGACTGTTTTATGTGTTGCAATTTGGTAGTGCCTCAGTCGTTTTACCTAAATTGTTGAGATTAGGTGTCGGGTGGTTTAGATCGATTGGTGTTTGTTTGCTTTTAACAAGCACAATTGTTTTTGTATTTGGCTGGGGCTATGCGTCTCGGATGGATACAACGGTACCATCGCTTGTTGCATCATATATTTCAAATGAAGTGGATGGTGCACGCCAGATTTATCAGGACGCTGGACTAGCTCCGGAACAACTAGAGGAGCTGTTGACGGTTTTAGCTACAACGGCGAGTTTTTTTCAACAAGCTTATGTTGGCTTGGCGATGATCTCTTTTGCTGTTGTATTGGTTGTGACGTTATTACTTCTTAGTGTTGTTGCTCGTGGGCGATATGTAATTTCTGGTGGGTTGTTTCATGACCTTCGTCTGCCAGAATGGTTGATTTGGTTTTTAATTGTTTCTGGCTTTAGTTTGTTGATAGACCATTCTGTGATTCAACAAATTGCTTTAAACGTATTGACCTTACTATTGCCCCTGTATTTCTTGCAAGGTATTGCCATAATGACTTTCTTTTTTAGAAAGAAAGCATTTTCGACTTTGTCGCGAGTATTTGGTTATGTGCTAATACTTGTGATTAATCCCTTGCCCTTATTGGTGACGGCCATAGGGGTGTTTGATATGTGGTTTGATTTTCGTAAGCCACGTGCAAAAACTACGTAGATCCTTTGTGGAGGCGAACAATGGAAATCATCTTAACTGAAAGTGTTAATGGGTTAGGCGAAATTGGCGAAATGGTAAATGTAAAGCCAGGTTTTGCTCGTAATTATTTATTGCCTCAAGGCTTTGCTGTTGTAGCGGATAAAAACAGCGTTAAGCAATTTGAGCATCAAAAGCGTCAACTTGAGCATAAAGCATTGAAATTGGCTAAGTCTGCTGATGCTATGAAAACAAAGATCGAAGCTGTTGCTTGTGTTTTTGCTCTTCGTGCTGGTGATGATGGTAAGCTGTTTGGTTCTGTAACCTCAGCTGATATTTGTGCCAAGCTTGCTGAAGCTGGTGTTGAAGTCGATCGTAAAAAAATCCAACTTGATGAGTCAATCAAGGCTTTGGGTGATCATAAGGTTGCTGTTAAGCTTCCCGCAAAAGTTGTTGCTGAAATCTCTGTTTCTATTATAGCAGCAGAGTAGAGTGTTTAACTCTACGACAGGCTTTGGCTTGTCGTAGAGTTCTCCATCTTTTGATTTATCCTTCACCTCGGGGTAATGTCACTAATAAAATCGTAGACTAAATCTTTGATTTTTATCATGGTATTAACCGATTAAGGTTTTGGTTCGCCCTATGTCAGAGATGCTCACTCACAAATTACCACCGCAAAACCTCGAAGCCGAGATGTCTATTCTTGGTGGAGTTCTATTAGATAACGAGGCCCTGAATAAGGTTCTTGAAATCCTTACCTCTGAAGATTTTTATCGAGACAGCCATCGACAAATTTTCAATTCCCTTGTATCACTTTCTGAACGTAGTGAACCTGCAGACTTAGTGACCCTTATTGCCGAGTTGAAGCAAAGCGATAACCTTTCTGTTGTTGGTGGAAGTGCGTATATTGCTTCATTGGTGGATTATGTTCCCACTGCGGCAAATATTGTTTACTACTCCCGTCTTGTTAAAGAGAAGTCTGTTGCTCGCCATATGATCAGTGTCGCTACTGAGATTGTCACTCGTGGTTATGAGGGGCAAGAGATGGACAAGACCCTCGACTGGGCTGAAAAATCAATTTTCGAAATTGCTAATATGAAAATTCGTCCTTCATATTTCTCGACCAAAGAGATTATGAAGGATACGTTCAAAGCGATTGAGAAATTGTATGAACGTAAAGAGTTGGTTACTGGAGTACCGACGGGTTATACCGATTTGGATACCATGACAGCTGGTTTGCAGGGTGGTGATTTTATTGTTGTTGCAGGTCGTCCATCTATGGGAAAGACTGCTTTTAGTGTTAATGTTGTTGAGCATGCCGCAATGCACTCTGATAAGCCTATCTCCGCGCTGATATTCTCTCTAGAGATGGGGAAAGAGCAGCTTGTGCAGCGTATGTTGTGTTCAGTGTCTCGTGTTGATGCGAGTCGTTTGCGCACAGGTAATCTAGGTGAATCGGATTGGCCTAAATTGACCAATGGTGCAGGGTTGTTGTCTGAGGCTAAAATCTATATTGACGACACTCCGGCAATTTCAGTGCTTGAAGTGCGCTCTAAATCACGTCGCTTGAAAGCTGAGCATAATTTGGGTTTGATCGTTATCGACTATTTACAGCTTATGCAGGGAAATAATCCTGAGAGTCGCCAGCAGGAGATCTCAGAAATCTCTCGATCATTAAAAGCCTTAGCAAAAGAGCTGAATGTCCCCGTTATTGCCTTATCTCAGCTGAATCGTTCTTTGGAGAGTCGAACGGATAAGCGGCCAATGATGTCTGACTTGCGTGAATCAGGAGCGATTGAGCAGGATGCCGACGTCATTATGTTTGTTTATCGTGAGTCGGTCTATTGTGAAGCCTGTCGTCGTCGTGATGGCAGCTGTGATCAGGGACACGATCAGGACGCTGAGATCATTATTGGTAAGCAGCGTAACGGTCCCATTGGAACCGTACACTTGACTTTTCGTGGACAATTTACCCGTTTCGAAAATCAATCCCACCGTAGCGAAGGCTAATCTTTTTAGTGCCCGCTATTCTTCCCTGTTACAATCCCCAATAACTGAATTTTTTTTCGTAGCGTATTACGGTTTATGCCGAGGACTTCAGCAGCACGAACTTGATTGCCGCGTGTTTTATCCAAAATGATTTGGATCAATGGTCGTTCCATTTGATGCAAGACCATTTCGTATAGGTCGTTAATCTCAACAATGTCCCGTTGTGCTAAAGAGGAACGAAGCTTGTTTTCAATAAGAGCTTCAAGGGCACAATCTTCACTTGTCTCCTTATCGTTGTTTTGCTCTAGGTGCGGAAAGTCGCTGGCTCGCAAGGTGTTGCCTTGGCTGAGAAGACACGCTCTTTGGATGGTGTTTTCCAGTTCTCGAATATTCCCCGGCCAACGATGGTTGACTAAGATTTCCATGGCCTTGTCGCTGCAATGGCTGATCTCTGAGTTGAATTCGCTGTTCGCTTTTTGAATGAAAAAATCAACGAGTAATGAAATGTCTTCGGTTCTGTCGCGCAATGGCGGCAGTTCAAGAGGAAGAACATTGAGTCGATAATATAGGTCTTCACGGAAACTTTTATCAGCGACACATTTTTCAAGGATCTTATTGGTCGCCGCTACGATCCGAACATTGATTGGTATCGGTTGGTTGCCGCCTGTTCGAGTAATCTCCTTCTCTTGTAGAACACGCAACAGCTTTGTTTGTAGATCCAAAGGCATGTCGCCAATCTCATCGAGAAAAATTGTACCTCCATTGGCTTGTTCGAATTTGCCGATTTTGCGTTCATTCGCCCCTGTGAAGGATCCTTTTTCAAAGCCAAACAATTCGCTTTCAAGCAGTTCATGAGGAATAGCCGCGCAGTTTAATGCGATAAATGGCATACTTGTACGCTTGCTATTGTGATGTACCGCGCGCGCAATCAGCTCTTTTCCTGTTCCCGATTCGCCCGTGATGAGTACTGTGATATCTGAGGTCGATACTTTGCCTAACAGTTTGTAAACTTCTTGCATTGGATGACTATTGCCAATAATTGATCTCTCAGAACTCGAATTTGTTGGTTTTTGTGGTGGTGCAGGAGATGTCAAACCGTTGGAGATGGAATTTTTTTGTGCTTTAAGAATGATGGCTTCGAGAGCATCGAGATCGAATGGTTTGGTAATGTAATCGTAAGCGCCACGTTTCATCGCTTCAACGGCATTTTGCATCGACGATTCTGCTGTCATCATAATTACAAAAAGGGAAGGGTGGACGCTGAGAACCTCGTCAAGGAGGTCGAGTCCTGAAATGTCGGGCATTTTAATGTCGATCATGGCGAGGTCATAGCGATGCTTTTTAAGAAGCTCTCGGGCACTGGTACCGCAATCTGCTACATCAACGTGTAGTCCTTGGCGAGTCAGGGCTTTTGATAGGACCCAGCGAATACTCTCTTCGTCGTCGACAACTAAAACACGTTTAAGGGACATTTTATAACTCCAGATCAATATTAGGGATAATGGTTGAGATGAACGGTAGGTAGACGCTACAACATGTACCTTGGTTCTGTGTACTGTCAATTCGTAATAGGCCATCATGGTCGGTGACAATCTTTTGGCTGATCGCTAAACCAAGGCCACTACCGTTGCTTTTTGTTGTATAAAAAGGTGTGAAAATTTTCTGTATAATATTGGTGCTAATGCCGGGGCCATTATCAATTATTTTAACAACAACAAATGGAACGGGTATTTGGCCAGGGCGTGTTAAGTGATGTTCGCTGTCAATTCGTGTCGATACTGTAATGGTCCCATTGTGAGTGATCGCTTCAGTCGCATTCTTGATTAAATTTAAAAATAGCCGTGTGAGCAAAGTTTTATCACCCTTGATAGGCGGTATACTGGGGTCGAGTTGCAGATTAAATTGAATTTTTTTCCCTTGTTCTGTCTGCGCCTGAAGTAGGACAATGTCATTGATTGTCTTGGTCAAGTTGATCTCGCTAACCACTTTAGACCGTGGTGAGGTGAGGTTCATTAACTCTTCGATGATGCCATTGATGCGATCTGTTTCCTTGATCATTACGTGGGTGTATTCAAGCAAGTCGTTACGTTGGTCAAGTTCCATTGACAGTAGTTGTGCTGCCCCGCGTATTCCGCCGAGGGGGTTTTTTACTTCATGGGCAAGTCCTGCAGCTAGCGTTTTGAGCATCTCTAGGTGTTGCGCCCGTTGAATATCCTGTTCAAGTTGCCTGAGGTTGGATACGTCATGTAACGTTAGAATGATGCCGTATTGTACCCCTGCATCAGTATAAAGGGGCGAAGCGTTTACGCTGACCGCTAGCGGTAAGGCGTTCGGTCGTCGTAGCTGGATTGTCTCTCTGTCAGAGATAGATCGCCCTTCAGTCATCGCAGTATTGATCAGATAGATAATGTCATCTTGATCTTTAAAAAGATTTCGAACGTCGCAGTGAGACGCTTGGCGAGAGGATAATCCCGTCAGAGTTTGCGCCGCAGGGTTGATAAGGACGATTCGGTGTGAATTGTCGATGGCAATAATGGCTTCATTTGTGCTGTTAAGAACATACGTCGATAGCGTCTCTTGGTCTGATTGTGAGTCGATCATTCAATTACTCCAAGCCAGAGAAAAAAGAGCAGATGGCCTCTTCAAGTTCATTAATTTGGTCGATTTGGTTGACCTTAAAACGAAATTCACCCGCACCCGTCAGCCCACGAGAATACCAACATAAGTGCTTACGCATCTCGGCGGCCGCTCGGCGGTCACCAAACGATTGTTGGTACAATTTGAGGTGACGGATGATTGTCTGCAGGCGCTGCTGAGCTGAAATGTCACGAAGATCTTTACCGTTCTGTTGGCGTAAAATGTTCTCTATAAGCCATGGGTTTCCATAACAACCACGGCCAATCATAATGCCATCACATCCCGTTTGCTGCATCATTCTAAGGCCATCATCAGGGGTCATGATATCACCACTACCGATAACGGGAATGTTAACCGCCTGTTTCAGTTGAGTAATATGATTCCAGTTTGCTTGGCCACCGAAGCCTTGACACCGTGTCCGTGGGTGCAGAATGAGGGCATCAGCACCACATTGTTCTGCAATTTTACCAATTTCAATAAAATTAATAGTAGCAGTGTCCCAGCCCGAACGAAATTTAACCGTCATTGGCAGAGGTGAAGCTTTGCGCATAGCGCTGATCACGTCACCTGCATGCGCAGGGTTTTGCATTAACGCGCTGCCTGCACCCGAACGGACCACTTTCTTAACAGGGCAGCCCATGTTGAGGTCGAGGATTTCACCATAGTCAGAAATGATTTTAGCCGCTTCAGCGAGGACCGTTGGGTCATCACCAAAGAGCTGAACGCCAAAAGGGGTTTCAGCTGGTGAGCGTTGCAGAAGTTCAACTGTTCGTTGACCGTCACGAATAAGTCCATTCGCGCTGATCATTTCAGAGTAGACAAGTCCAGCTCCCGACTGCTTACAGATTTGGCGAAAAGGGGAGTTGGTAATCCCAGCCATTGGAGCGAGTACAACATTATTCTCAAGGGTGAGAGAACCAATTTTTAGTTTTGAATTGCTCATAATTTAGGCAATGTATCATGGACGTCATTCCCCTGTGAATGCCAAAAGAGACATGGCCGTAAAAATACTGTATACAAAAATGCCTTGACGCTCTACCGTGAGTTTGTTAAAACTTATGTTGGTAAAAGTTGGTGTCCGAATTTAGAACACCTAGCTATTTATTGAAATTGGTTTTTTCTTCATGATGAGTGGTCGGGGGACTTACTTGTCTGAAGTTATTGTAGTTGGTTGGTGGTCATGTAGATCACCCCATTTTCATTTCCATTTATAAGGAGAGAGAAAAAATGTCAACATTAAAGCAAGTAATGAAGCAAAAGATTGATGCTCATCGTCCTCGTACAACCAAGCTGGTAAAAGAGTTTGGTGATGTGTCTTTAGGTGAAGTTACTATTGCACAATGCATCGGTGGTGGACGTGGCATTAAAAGTCTTGTTACAGATATCTCTTATCTTGATCCTCTCGAAGGTATCCGTTTCCGTGGCATGACTATTCCTGAGACATTTGCTGCACTACCTAACGTTCCAGGTAGTGAGTATCCTTATGTTGAGTCCTTCTGGTACTTGTTAATGACTGGTGATGTTCCTACAATGGAGCAAACACTTGAGATTGTAGAAGAGTGGAAGTCACTTTCAGCTCTTCCTCAGTACGTTATCGATGTTGTCCGTGCGTTGCCACGTGACTCTCATCCAATGGTAATGTTCTCTACTGGTATCTTGGCAATGCAGCGTGATTCTGTATTCTCAAACAACTATGCAGCGGGCAAATTCAACAAGATGACTTGTTGGGAAGACATGCTAGACGATTGTAGCTTCTTGATGGCTAAGCTTGCTCCTTTGGCAGCTTATATCTATCGCATGAAGTACAAAGCAGATGTTCATATTGCTGCTGATCCTGAGTTAGACATGGGTGGTAACTTCGCTCACATGATCGGTCAATGCGAAGAGTACAAAGATGTTGCACGTATGTACTTCATCCTCCACTCTGACCATGAGTCTGGTAACGTTTCTGCTCATACCACTCACTTGGTTGCTTCTGCACTTTCTGACATCTTCTACTCCTACTCAGCTGGTATCAACGGCTTAGCTGGTCCTCTTCATGGTTTGGCTAACGAAGAAGTTCTTCGTTGGACTCAAAACTTCATGAAGCAACTTGGCGGTAAGGTTCCAACTACTGAAGGTCTAAAAGAAGCTCTTTGGGCAACACTTAACAGCGGTCAAGTTATCCCTGGTTATGGTCACGCAGTATTGCGTAAGACTGACCCACGTTATACTTCACAGCGTGAGTTCTGCCTGGCTACAGAAGGCTTGAAAGACTATCCTCTGTTCCAACTCGTAAGCATGATCTACGAAGTTGCTCCAGACGTATTGCTTGAGCAAGGTAAAGCTAAGAACCCTTGGCCTAACGTTGACGCACAGTCTGGTGTTATCCAGTGGTTCTACGGCCTAACAGAGTATGAGTTCTACACTGTTCTTTTCGGTGTAGGTCGTGCTTTGGGTTGCCTACCTAACGTTACATGGGACCGTGCTTTGGGTTACGCTATTGAGCGTCCTAAGTCCGTTACCACTGCAATGCTTGAAAAAGTAGCAGGTATCGCATAGAAAACATCTAAAATTTATTTTTAGATTTAAAGGGGTGTCCATTGGGCACCCCTTTTTTATTTTCACTCAAGCTCACTTATATGCTGCGTTAACACTAATATGTAACGTTGCGGTGATTCTTATTCTTTAGTTCTTCCTCAGTTTTGTTGCTCTGCACTCCATTATTTTCTTTTGTTGCAGTTAAACCTTCCGTTAATTATTCTTTCCTTCTCAATTCATTGTCTCGTTCGCTTGTTGCATGAAAATATGCTGTTACACTTAAAGATATTAGGGATAATACAATAATTTTTAGTGCTTGGTTTCCGATCACTAACAAGAGAATTTGTTGTTTTCATTGCAATGGGGGGATAGATGAGCGTGCATACAGTGGGTAATCTTGGCTTTAATCGTGTTGATGGCGGTCCAAAAAATATTGCTGAACTTGATGTTTCATTACCTTTGGTGGAAAGTATTTTTTTGCGTTATCTGTATAGCCGAGGTTCTTCAAGTCTTACCGATGTCGGTAAATCATTGAAGCTTTCATTTTCTCTAACGCAGGCATTATTTCAACGCTTACGTGAGCGAAATATGTTTGAAGTGACTGGAATGGTTGGTCACGATTACCAGATTGCCCTTTCTGGCCCAGGGCGAGACTATGCCGCGAAACTTTATGATACCTGCCACTACTCTGGGCCGATTCCCGTATCCGTTTCGAGTTATACTCAGATGGTGACTGAACAGATTCCAGACCTTAGGCTTAATCGTAGGTTGTTGAAGGAGTCGCTGGCGGATGCGGTGGTCACTGATGATTTTCTTGATCAACTTGGTCCAGCCTTGATGACTCAAGACCCTATTTTTCTTTATGGTCCGAGCGGCAATGGCAAGACCTTCGTTGCCAGCCAGGTTATGAATGTTTACCATGATGCGGTATTGATCCCTTATGCTTTGGAATTTGATGGTCAAATTATTATTGTTTATGATCCCTCGGTGCACAAGAAGTTGGATGATGTTGACTATGCAGGTGATCCTCGTTGGGTGGTCTGCCGCCGACCTTTTGTCGTCTGTGGTGGCGAGTTATCAACATCGATGTTGGAATTGCATGCGGATGAGGGAGCAAATGTCTATGCTGCACCAGTGCAAATGAAGGCCAATAATGGGATTTTAGTGATAGATGATTTTGGCCGCCAGACCATGTCACCGCAGGTATTACTTAATCGCTGGATTGTCCCTCTTGAGAGAAAAATCGATTTTTTGACACTGAAGTATGGTGCGAAGCTCCAGGTTCCTTTTGAGATGAACATCTTATTTGCAACGAATGTGGATCCTAGCAGTCTTGTTGATGAAGCCTTTTTACGCAGAATCAAAAATAAAATCTATGTAGCCCCTGTCAGTGATGAAATTTTCGATCAGATTTTTTATAAATTAGTAGAACAGCGCAAGCTGTTGTGTCAACCAAACTGTGCTGCTTCATTGAGACACCTATGCCTTACCATGGGTTCTAAGATACTTCAGGCGTGTATTCCGAAGGATATTATAGATATTGTCGCTTCTATTGATCAGTATGAAGGGGAAGCGACGCCATTGACTGCAGACAAGTTAGAACGCGCTGCCAATCTTTATTTTACAAAAATTCACCACTTTGTTGATAAATAGTTGTAACGCTAATTTTTGCTAAAAATCGCTTATTAATCCAACAGGCTGTGCATCAGTTTAAACGCACAGTCTGTTGGCATTATTGTAGGTGGGGTAGCATACACAGTTGGACACAACGACATCACTTATCTCGTTTATAAGGTGTGATTACTCTATTAATTTCGGATGTCGGTTCAACACCCATCCTGTGCCTAACCACACCAGCCACGTTCCGATGATGGCAACATATCCATCGATGGCATAGTGCCAACCAAGATGGACAGAACCGATCATGATTATCACTAAAAATAAGGTAAGAATTATCCCTAATGCTCGACTGCTACGCCAGCCTAACAGTGTAAATAAGGTGGACGTAGCAACGTGCATACTCGGCATAGCTGAAATCCCACCGCCAAGGCCTATCGCCTTAGTGGTGTAGGTTTTCCAGAGATGTTCTTGAACATCGAGAGCAAGTATCGGAAATGTATTATTTGTGGTGTTAAGATATTGAAGTAGCGGTTGAAAAGGGTCATTTAGTCCTGTGATGCGCCCGTAATAGCAAGGCCCCGCAGAAGATAATCCGATAGCGCAGACTGTACCAAACAGAATCCATATTCCGATAAAGCTCAATAAAAAACGCATCCTCAATAATGGTGTTCGCAGGCTAAATGCCTGCCAGAAGAAGATCGCGTACATTACAAAAAACCATAACTGATAGAAGAAGTTAATGCCACTGGTGATAATTGGAGAGCCAACAATGGTGTGCAACCATTGCCATGGCATTATACCGCCATGCATGATCGCATCCATCTGTGCAAGCGGTTGATCCCATGAATATGGATTTATAACCGGTAAAATATTTTTAAAAGATGTAAATGCCGAAAAAAATAGAGGGAAAAAAAGTAACACTGGGGCGGCTGTGAAAAATCTTTGGCCACTAAAATAGTTGTCACGTAAGTCATTGAAATAATGCTCGAAAAGTCTCTTCGGTCTGATCCTGAACGTTACATAGAGCGCATGTCCACAAAAAAAACAAATAATAAAGCATGAGCTAAGTATTCCCAGTTCCTGAGTGTATAGGGTGATAGATGTTTGCGAACCAACGTCAAATAGGTCTGCAACAAACACGCTAATCAATATATATACAGTGATCACCCCTAGTAATATCACGTGCATTCGCACTGAATTTATAAAGAGTAACCAAATCTTTTTGATATTAAAGGAAGTCGTATTATCCATTAATAATAACCTGCCCTTTCTGAACAACAAAAGCTTACCTGATTACACTGATCCTCCGCTATCAACAAATAAGCTCGTCACTCTCGCGAAGGCGGGAGTCTAGTAAACCATGTAAAGCCTCTGGATACCCGCCTTCGCGGGCATGACGTGGACAAAGTACAGAGCCAGTGCGGAAGATTGATACTCGTCGCGAAAGCTTATATCTTGTAACTATTTAAAAGATCACCCTCATTTTTAAAACTATAACAGTGCTTTTCATTTAGTCATCTCCCTACTGAAAAAACTTTAGCAATATGGCATGTATGGTTGTTTTGTGAATGCGTCACAGAGTAACTCACTAATAATGGGTTGGTTTATAATTTTAGTTACAATTGAATACATTAAGATTAGAAAATGAAGCAATTTTCTTTCCTGGCTTGACAGTCAGCAATTGAAAGATATGATTTTATTAACAGTGCCAGCAGGTGATGTCAGGAAAGGAGGTTTTTAGAGAAAAATCTAGCACAACGCTTGCTTGCAGCACTGTTGGAAGTGAATGGTTCAACTCTCGTTGAGTACGGAATCATAGTTGTGCTGATCGCTATTGTGGCGATTGTGAGTGTCGCGGCACTTGGCGATTTAATTGATGCCCCGTTTAATCAGCTTGGCACAGTAATTGGTTCCACTGGAGGTTAGTCTTTAATGGTGACTGCTTAGGTTGTTGTTAGCGCTAACTAGAATTTTATTAGGTGTGGATGTGATACACCAAACAGGAGAGTCGTGATGAAAAAACTAACTAAATTTTGGGTTGCATTTTTACAAGACGAAGAAGGCGCAACAA
>MAXR01000156.1:0-5479 GCA_001751155.1 Desulfuromonadales bacterium C00003068
CGTGGCAAGCGCGTTATTATCAACACAACGCGATTAATGCTGCCCTTGAAGCCGTTGCGGCAGGTCAGCCACGCATTCTACTGACATTGGCGACCGGCACCGGTAAAACGGCCATTGCCTTTCAATTAGCGTGGAAGCTATTTCATAGCCGCTGGAGCCTAAACCAACAGGGGCAGCGTCGACCCCGGATTCTGTTTTTAGCCGATCGTAATTTTTTGGCCGATCAGGCCTATAACTCGTTCTCGGCTTTCCCTGAGGATGCGTTGGTACGAATCGATCCTGAAATTATCCGCAAACAGGGGCGAGTGCCTAAAAACGGCTCGATCTTTTTCACCATCTTCCAAACCTTCATGTCGGGTCAAGATGATGCTGGCGAATCCACTCCCAATTTTGGCGATTATCCATCCAATTTCTTCGATTTTATTATCATCGATGAGTGTCATCGCGGTGGGGCGAACGATGAAAGCACATGGCGGGATATTTTAGACTACTTTGCTCCAGCGGTTCAGTTGGGGTTAACGGCAACACCGAAACGTCAGGGCAATACCGACACCTATGCCTATTTTGGCGAGCCGGTTTATATCTACTCCCTTAAAGAAGGGATCAACGATGGCTTTTTAACCCCTTTTAAAGTGAAGCAAATTGCTACCACGCTGGATGATTATGTTTACACTGCGGATGATACTGTTATTGAGGGTGAGGTGGAGCAGGGCAAACGCTACAGTGAAGATGACTTTAATAAGCTGATTGAGATTAAGGAACGCGAGGCATATCGGGTAAAACTGTTTATGCAAGCCATCGATCAGCGGCAAAAAACATTGGTTTTTTGTGCCACTCAGGTTCATGCCTTAGCGGTGCGCGATCTAATCAACCAAATGAAAACCAGCACTGACCCGAACTACTGCGTGCGGGTGACGGCCAATGATGGTGCTGAAGGGGAGCGCTGGCTACGTACTTTTCAAGACAATGAGAAGACCATTCCCACCATCCTCACCACCTCGCAGAAACTTTCAACCGGTGTCGATGCGCGCAATATTCGCAATATCGTTCTAATGCGGCCCATTAACTCGATGATCGAATTTAAGCAGATCATTGGCCGTGGAACTCGGTTGTTTGATGACAAAGACTATTTCACCATCTACGATTTCGTTAAGGCGTATCACCACTTTAGTGACCCAGAATGGGATGGCGAACCGTTAGAGCCAGAAACTACCCCACCTACAGAGGTACATGAACCCGGTAACGTTTACCACCCCCACCCTGATCCGCCAGCAGAGGTTGGTGATCATCAGCAACGCCCTGAAAAGATTAAAATTACACTGGCTAACGGTAAAGAGCTGATGATTCAACACATGATGGCAACAACCTTTTGGCACCCAAATGGTTCGCCCATGTCAGCGGCTGAATTTACTCAGCAGCTATTTGGTGAATTCCCCAACCTGTTTCGAGATGAAAATGAACTGCGCGCGCTATGGAGCCAACCTGATACTCGCAAGGCGCTGCTCGACGGTTTAGCTGAAAAAGGGTTCGGGCAAGAACAGTTAACCGAGGCAAAATGTATTATTTCGGCCGAGCACAGTGATATTTTTGATGTACTCGCTTATATCGCCTTTTCTTTACCACCCATGAGCCGTAAAACGCGCGTGGCGACCAATCAGCAAAAAATTTACGCCTCTTTTGACGATAAACTGCACGCATTTCTTGATTTTGTATTGCAGGAATATGTCAAAGAGGGTGTTGATGAACTTGACCAGCGTAAACTGCCTAATTTACTTGAACTGAAGTATGGCAACGTAAGTGATGCAGTAACCTCGTTAGGTAGTATTCCTGAGATAAAAGAGGTTTTTGTTGGTTTTCAACAGTATCTTTATACTGATTCAACGACAGAAACCTACACACAATAGAGGTCCACAATGATCCGCGGATTTGCAATCTTATTTAGTTTACAAGCTTTAGGTGAGCTGTTGTCACAATGGCTTGACCTCCCTCTTCCTGGCAGTGTGGTGGGGATGGTGTTGATGCTTGCTGGTTTGCGCTTTGGCCTCATTCAATTAGAGTGGGTAACCGATGCGGCATCATTGCTGTTAAATAATCTGGCGATGTTGTTTGTCCCTGCCGGTGTCGGGGTGATGGTCTATTTTGATCTGATTGAACAACAATGGTTACCACTGCTGGTTGCTACAGTGATCAGTACCTTAGCGGTTCTCGCTGCTACGGGCCTAACATCGAAATGGCTTACGAAAACAGGGGGCTGCAATGACCAATAGCCTGCTCTCGTCACCGCTGTTCGGCATCACTCTAACGTTGATCACCTTTCAACTGGCCGTCATCGTACATAAGCGTTTCCGATACACAATATTGAATCCAGCCATTGTTTCGATTGTGTCAGTGATTGTTATTTTGAAACAGTGCAACATCTCGTATCAAAATTATTCCGTCGGTGGCGACATCATTCTATTCCTCCTTGGGCCGTCGGTGGTGGCCTTAGGTGTGCCGCTCTACCAACGACGTGCTGAGGTGAAGCAGCGGCTCGTACCCATTTTAGCGGGAATCAGCGCAGGGTCGGTGGTATCGATTATCACTGCCTCAGGAATTATTTTACTCATGGGTGGAAGTGAGCAATTAGCGCTGACGGTGGCACCAAAGTCGGTAACGACCCCGATTGCCATTGGTATTTCTGCTAAGTTTGGCGGCATTGTGCCATTGACGGCGGCAATTGTTGTTGCGACGGGTTGCTTCGGTGCAGTGGTCGGCCCATCCTTTTGCCGCCTGCTGGGCGTTGATGACCCCGCCTCAATGGGATTAGCGATGGGAACCGCAGCGCACGGCATTGGTACCGGACGGATGCTGGAGATTGATCTACTCGGTGGGGCAATTGCGGGGTTAGCGATTGGACTCAGCGGGGTGATCACCTCGATACTTATGCCGCTGTTAGCACTTATCCTCAACTAAGCGAACACCCTTGACTTTGAGCCATCACGACATCTGCTGGCGTAACGTTGCCAGCCAGTGTTCGGCTGTTGTACCGCTTTCGATACTGAGTTGCCTTAACAGTGGCGGAACATGCTCTGTTGCCTCACCAACGGGATACACCTGATCACTCAGATAGTGGATCAAGCGCATCGTTTTTAAGCCATCAAACCATTCGTGAAATGCTCGTTGTCGACGCGTGACATCTTTATGGCTAGCACTAATTCTCTGCCACGTTGCGGCAAACTTCTCCTGCTGAAGAAAATCCTGCAATTCCGAACAGATCTCACCGGCCTGAAAGAGTAGGTCATCCGCGTCAGCCTGTTGTTCACGCTTAACAAGGGTCAACCATTGTTGCAGCACACGGTAGCACTGTGGCGCATAGAAACGCTGCGAGGCAGCACTATCAGAACTCAGTTCGAGGATCACCTGTCCGGTACCAAATGGTGTGCGTTGTGAAATGCGTGAATCCGGCGCGACAACCGTTCCATGCACCTGACCAACACCACTTGTTTTTGCCAATTGCTGCATGAAGTAAAAATCTTCACCAGCGAGGCGGCAATTCATTCCACCCGCCTTAATATAGGCCTCGCGCGTACTAACCATTGTGCTACCAATGGTGTGATAGCCATAAGGTGACCCTGCATGCTGCAAACCAACCACATGAGTACGCATGTACAGTTCATATAACGTAATTGCTTGATGTTGGACGGGATCATTCCCCATTTGATGACAGTAGGGGATTACCGCGCCACCAAAGGCTGCGCCCTGAAATGATTGAGCGATGGCACTCATATAATTTTCATCGACCAAGGTGTCGGCATCAAGATGGATAAGGTGCCCACCACGACAAAGGCAGGGTAGGGTTAAGTCGCTACCGATTTTACGTGCCATACCCACGCCACCGAGCTTTAACGGCAATTCGCGGCCCTGAGTCGTGGCATCTACCCAGGCTAAGCGTAACGCACCAAAAGAGCGCCCTTGGCGCAGTTCATTGAGGTCTTGTTTGTTTTGCTCAACCAGATCTGCGTTGCAATCGGGGCGACAATTAATCACCACCACCACAAGGCAGTGTTGCAATGAATCGGCAGGATTACTAGCAAGACTCGTCAACGTGGCCCACAACTGCTGCCCTTCGCCCAGGGAGGGGATCACAACCGCTTGCTGGCAAGGATCGGTATCACCTTCAACGCACCACGGCCCATCGAGTTGTTTCTTACGCTGATAGTCCTGATACGCCTTCATAGTGATTCTTTCAATCCTCGATGTTAAACAACAAAAGCCGTCCTCCAACGGAGAACGGCTTTAATTAATCATGCTTACAACCACAATGCAATGGCTGGCTAAAAATTACACTGCCAACTTTAACTGCTGTAATTGAGTAGGTGATGTAAGCTTTTGAGACATAGATGGATCAAGGTGATCAGCAAAACAAGCTGTATGGCTATCTGCAACAACGAGAAGATCGAAATCAGCCGCTTGATTGAGCGTCGCCTGAACGAGGTTACCGCAATCAGCTACGAGATATTCAACGGGTACGCCATGGCCATTGGCCTTATTAATCTGTTGAGCTAACTCTTCAACAGAGTAGAGATAATGGCGAGTACAGTTGTCATTATCGCATTGGCCATTCACCTGAAGGACAGTCAACTGTGCTTCATGACGATAAGCAAGATCAAGAGCTGCATGAAGTGCTTCAGTATCCCGATCAGGATTAGTGTAACTCAGCATGATGTTCTGGTAATCCATAATTCCCCCTAGAAATTAGTTGAGGATGGTTGCCATCAACCATCCCCAACTCTATGAATCAAACTGTAGTGTCTTGAGTAATTTAGTTCTCGATGAGATCTTCCTCTTCGTACTCCTCAGTATCCATGACTGGAGAAGCAGCAGTTGCTGTAACAGCTTTCTTTTTCCACATAGTCATGGACAAAGTAGCACCGAGCAACAACAAGATACCGGCGGCATTAAACGACTGGTCGAAGCTACCCGTTTTAACAACCATCATCTGCGAGACCCGCACTAGAACAAATGCACCGACACCCCAAGCACTAAACAGGATGCCATAGTTCATGCCAAGGTTCTTAGCACCCCACAGGTCTTTGGCAAATGAAGGGAACAGGGACAGGTTAGTACCGTAGTTAAAGACCATGAAGGTTACCAGCAGAACAACCAGCACCGGGCTGCTATCCGTACCACCAAGAACAGGAACCGCAGCAAACATCAACAATGCTTGGAAGCCCAGCATAATGGTCAAGGTTGTTGCACGACCAATTTTATCAGAAACCACACCAGCGATCAGACGACCCGCAGCGTTACCAACCGACATAATCGCAACCACCATGAACGCCATCTCGCCCATACTTGCTTTTGCCAACCCTTTAGCACTACCGATAACCATCAGACCTGCACCTGCGCCAACAAAGAAGCATGTCCAAAGGATGTAGAACTTCGATGTCTTCAACACTTGACCAGCAGTCAGGTCAACACTTGAACTCGCTACAGCAGT
>MAXR01000156.1:5539-5720 GCA_001751155.1 Desulfuromonadales bacterium C00003068
GAACACTTACAACGATGGCAAATGCAACACCGAAAATGAACATCGACTGTTGCAGGCCTTGTGTTGCCAACAAGGTTTTCGCTAATGGTGCAATATAGATTGAAGCAAGACCGAAGCCGGAAACGACGATACCAGCAATCAAGCCTGTCTTAGCAGGTGAGAACCACTTGAGTGCAGGAGG
>MAXR01000157.1:0-8020 GCA_001751155.1 Desulfuromonadales bacterium C00003068
AGGTCGGTCAGGGTAATCTCTGACAGCTCGCACGGTTTAAGGTCAAGAATTTCCGGCTCGCTGGACTGCCCCTGTTGGGCCTGTTCGAGCACCACCTGAGGGAGTTTTCGTTCCTGAGCAATCAACGCCAGTGGAATATCACTCTCATCACTTGTCGCGGTACGCTCCATCTGGAACATATCGCCATGCAGGTCGTTAGTGTACAGCGCTCCATCTGCCGAAGGGAGGTAACGACTAAAGCCGATATGGCGTAAGCAGCGCAACAGTTCAGGCTTAATTTTACCCAGCTCTTCCCAGCTGAACATCGGAACATGTGGCATAGCGAAACGGCCACCGGACAGATCCCACATTAGATATTGACCAATCCAGTCGCGGATATACGAGAAAGCCGCAAAGGCTGTCGCACACTCCAAAATACTAAATTCATCGTTATATTCAGCTATATCGCAGGCAAAGTATTCGGCTTTAGCGGCCTTGGAGGCGCTCACTGCCAGCTCCAGTGCCTCCATAGGGACGTTGTCATAGCTCATCGACCCCCCTTGGGAGGTGTTGGTGATCCACTGATTATCGCCAGCAATACGCCAGAATGCACACACTGGTTTATGACCGATCAACATCACCCGAATATCTTTTGTTAGCGGAATACACTCCTGAACATAGATCGGCAGATAGCGTTTTTTCTTCATCAATGCCAGTGCCTGCTCAGCACGATCAACCTTATGAACAAAGTAGCCACCATAATTGGAGGGTCCATAGGAACGTTTTATGATCCGCGGATAGGAACAGGTTTTAAGATAGTTCATTCCCTGTTCATTATCGTAAAAGATCTCGGTATGAGGGTGACCAAGATTAAACTTTCGGCAAAATCGAGTCACATTTTCCTTCGATTTGTTGGTGAATTGGCTTTCAACTGACGGAATAAAGCGAACATCGGGTAGCTGTTTTTTGATCTGCTTAAAGGGTTCATAAGCTGTTGCCGGAATATTACCGATCAACACGTCGATCTTCTTCCGCTTCACCTCATCGACAAACCGCTGGCCATCATTACCCCAGTGATAGACCACATGTTCTATCCGCTCTGGCCAACCTTTAAAGTTAGACTCATTGAAAAAACGCATCACATAATCGAGGTACAAAAACCCCAGCCGCGGCAAAGTTTCTACTGACATGACTTACTCCCAGTAACATGATCAATATATTCGACAATTTTTTCTATTTTACGAGAATTGAAATCGATCCCATGTTGTTCCTGCTCCGGTGTCGCAAAGGCAGGTAGGCCATTGACTTCAATGACAAGGTATTCCTCATTTTGACGGTCATAGACGATGTCAACACCGGCGATCTCCAAGCCACTGACTAACGCTGCCTGACGTGCCAGATCAACCACTTCAGGAATTGGTTCGCGCAAGAACACACTGCCACCCGATGTCACATTGGTTCGCCAATCACCCTCACGTGCTTTACGCCCATAGCAGCCGACAAAATCACCATTGACGAGATCAACGCGAAAATCGCTGCCGTCATAGTCGATATAACGCTCAACGTAGAAATATTTATACTCTTCAGGATCAAGATGGGGTTTCAGGGAACTCAATTGGTCAAAGCTGTCGATTTTGGTGACTCCAATCCCTCCCCAGCCATCGACGGGCTTAAACACCAGAGTGCCGTATTCGGCAAACACCTGCTCCAACTCTTCAGGATTCTCTTTGTTGCACAGACAAAAATCTGCCGTTTTTATCCCATATTTATTGAGCAACGAATTGGTCTTGAATTTATCTTCAGCCAGCTTGAAGGAACGAAAATTATTCATCGTTGGGGTAAAGTCATTGATGTACTCATACATATACACCTGATAAGCCGTCTGCTCACCAGCATTGTAGGAAAAGAACAGATCTAATTCGTCTATCCGCGTCCCCTTACACTCAATCCCCTGAGCAGTCGCTTTGGAATAACGAAGGTCTAGCCCCCGAACTGTCCCGATTCCACGCTCATTTAACTGATTAACTATTTGCTGTTCAATCTCGCTTCCGCCGCAATTCTGGTACATCCACAACCCAATCATCCGTTCCATCATCATTCTCCACATCAAGGTTTCGCTGCTGCTGTTGACAATTGATGACCTTAACCAACAGGTCGATTCTCGAACTAAAACTTACAATCAATGCCCGTTCATCCAGAGTATGATCACCATCTCCAAAGGGGCCAAAACCATCTAAGGTTAGAACCCCCATCTGGGCAGTTAAATTGGCATCACTGACACCACCACGGTGCTGCGTCGCCAACACTTGGCCGCTAATTTGACCAATTCGGCGCAATAACCGCAATTGCTGGCTGCTCTCTTCCATCACATCGCGTTGAATCGAACCACTTAGCTGCAACGTGGTTCCCTGAATAGCGCTGGTTGCTACTAACTGGTCAATGGCAGTGAGCAGTCGCATCTTTTCGGCATGACTAGAAAAGCGAATTTCAAACAGCAACGACGACGCCCCCGACACCGTATTGGCACCAGTTCCACCAGTAATCTTGCCAACATTTACCGTCGTGCCTAACTCAACATCACTTAGAGCACAAAGACTGAGTAATTTTTCCGCCGCTTCGCGATTAGCGTCGATCCCATGCGCGATGGCCATTCCGGAGTGAGCCTTGCGGCCAATGATCTCCAAGGTGAAGGTGCCAACCCCTTTGCGAGCGGTAACCAGCTCCATGTTCTGACCAGCAGCCTCAAGCACAAAACAATAATGATAATCCGGTGCCAGTTGTTGCGTCAGCGCCTTAGAATCATCGCTGCCGGTCTCCTCATCGCTAACCAATAAAAAATCGATATTTTTCAATGGTCCGTGACGATGAAACACCTGCTCCAACGCCTCAATGGCGACAATCAAACCGCCTTTCATATCGCAGACACCAGGGCCGTAAGCCCAAAGATCATCTTGACAAAAAGAGTCAAATGTCACCGGTGCAAAAACAGTATCCAGATGACCAAGCAATAAAATCCTCTCACCGTCGACTCGTGGTGTCGTCAACAACAGATGATCGCCAATGTGCTGGCGGGAAAACTGCTTACTGCGAAACCCCAACGGCTTTAACCAGGATTCGCACAATCGTCCTACAGCATCAACACCACTTTTATTAGCTGTGTAAGAGTTTATTTCTACGAGCTTTTTTAATCGTTTGAGCATCGTCATATGTTTAACGATAATTTAGACTAATCCAATGTCAATAGATGGAATGAAAAAATTGGATTAAAATGAAGATATTGGGCGTTGATGAGTGGATTGTGTATGATGACAATTAAGATTATGCATGAAGGTTGGTGAGATGGAATGTTGTTTATGACCGAGCAAAAGAGTGTAAAGATTTCACAACGAAAAAACAGGTCACCGACACAATAGAGCCATTGTAAAACATGATAAAGTCACTTACACTTTCGACTCGAAAGAACCCGCACACACCATCTCTCTTAACACTATGGAGTACAGCCATGTGGACGACATTTATCAATGATTACCTAAAACTGTTGTTTATCATGACACCTTTTTTCGTGCTGTCATCGTTCATTGCCCTAACCAATGAACTCAGCAGTCAAGAGGTGCGCAGAACCGCTGCGAAGGTCACGATTGCCGTATTGATCAGCTGCTTTTGTGTGTTCTTTTTCGGAAAATATATCTTCGCCCTGTTTGGTATCACCCTTGACGCCTTCCGAATCGGCGCTGGCACGGTATTATTCCTCAGTGGCATCACCATGGTAAATGGTCGACCAACCGTCGATAGCACACCGGAAACCAACGATATCTCCGTTGTACCGCTGGCACTGCCGATCACCGTCGGCCCAGGTGTGATTGGGGTGTTGATGGTCATGGGTGCCGAACCAAAGAGCCACCTTGAGCTATTGCAGTTCTGCGCCGCATTGGCTGGTGCAGCTCTAAGCATTGGTCTGATTCTGTTATCATCTGGCCGCCTGCAACATCTGCTGAGTAAACAATCACTGGCCATCTTGCAAAAGATGACCGGTCTGTTTGTTACCGCCATAGCCGCCCAGATTGTATTTACCGGTATTCGTGGTTTCCTATTGTAGGATAAAGAACGATGGCAAAGGTTTGAAGATGGGATATAATCACCATGAGCCAATCGATAACAACAATTATTGGCTGAAGTAAACGAACTAACCACCCCACCCCGCTTGTTGAATCCGCTCAGTAAGTTGCTCGGCAGACAATGCAGTGCCCCCCTGCCCTGCCACAACGATCCCTGCATGAGCCAAAGATTGCGGCTGCCAACTCGCATCAAAACCGCCATCAGTCGATGCATTGATCATCAACTGAGGTATCTTCTTACCTTCTAACAAGTCATAAAGATCATTAAAATCAACCTCAGCGCCTACCACTTCGCAACCTGCCGATAAAGCAACATGGATGATTTGACAACATTGCACCTGCTCGGGTGGAAAGCCCCACTCCCAAAACACATTGATGGGCCAAAAACGCCAGGTAGTTTCACCCTGAAAGGTTATTGGTACGGCAAAACACAATACGACGCTGGCTTCATAAACAGATTCTTCAATTTCAATCCCTTCGGGCTTGACCACATAAAGACGCAGTGCTGGGTACTGTTGCAATTGCTTCTGAATAAAATCAACACTCGCACCAACATCATTATGGAAGGACAACAAAGGGTACATGGATTCATCTTCCCCCCTTAACCACCCTTTCTGGACACCAAACAGCTCATTCGCCCACACAAGTTGTTGCTCAGCAGTGGAAGGTATCAATCCTGCACTTAAACCACATTGCGTCAATAGCGTGCGCCAGCGTTGTGAATCAAGGGTTATGGTTGTCGAGGTTTCTTCAGTCATCATTTGGCTTTCATTTTGTTGAGATGTTTCATTACTGAAGCGGTAATACAGGTAACTACCACCTGCAGCGAGGAAACATAAGGCTAAGGCGGCCCAAACAGCGTAAGCAATCCATTGCATAGCAAATAATCTCTTTCTATAGGGTTTTAAGCTGGGGGTAAACCTAACAAATGGAACCCTAATCAGCAATGGATTTTTCGGTAATTTCCTTGCACCAGTGCGCTCTTTCTGACACTATGCAGCGCGACTGATTACGTTTCAAATTGATTCATTGTATAGGAGAATTTCCCATGTTGGTAAATCGTGACCAAAAGGCTGTTTTTCTATTGGCGCACATAGTCTTACGCAACAATAAACTCTCAATTCCAGCGTTGCTCAGCGGTCAAGCGATCCATTATAAAAAAGGATCACACCCTGACATGTTAGATTGGGCAATTAAGTACATTCAGTGCTATCCTACTGAACCTTTTGATCAAGATCTGCTTCACCATATGCATCTTGATCCGGGATATCAATGGACCCCAGAACAAACGCGCCGCGTAAGTGTTGGCGTTAAATCGTTTTATGCTAAACTCACTGATTCAAGATCATATGCAATAGGCCTTCGATGGCTTAATTCAGGTGGGCGCACAATTATTGAGAATTATACCATTGCTCAATACGCACCCCCCAATCACCTCTCATCGCACCAGCACAAAGATTGAAGATGAAATATAACAACGTATATATAAATAGCATCAATTACGAACTTCCCCCAGTAGTAGTCAGTTCAGCGGAGTTGGAGCAACAACTACAGCCGCTCTACAAGGCTCTGCATATCACACCGGGACAATTACAAGCCCTAACTGGGATTCGTGAACGGCGCTGGTGGCAACCCAACACCCCGCTATCTCAAGGTGCTGCGGCCGCTGGACGTAAAGCACTCGCGGCTGGCAATGTAGCAGCTAATGATATCGGTGCGATTGTCTACACGGGAGTATGCCGCGAACTGTTTGAACCAGCAACCGCCTGTCATGTCGCTGACCGACTGGGCATTCAGGGCAATGTAATAATTAATGACATCAGCAATGCGTGCCTTGGTGTCCTCAATGGCATTTTAGATATTGCCAATCGCATTGAGTTGGGCCAAATTCGCGCTGGTTTGGTGGTTTCATGTGAAAGTGCTCGGGAGCTAAACGAAACAACAATTCGGCGCATGTTAGATGAAAAGAACATGGGCTACTTTGCTCGTTCTATTGCTACCCTAACTGGTGGCTCTGGTGCGGTAGCGGTACTGCTTACCGACAACTCTTTTTCTAGCCCAGAGAGTCACCGGTTATTAGGTGGCGCGGCCATGGCGCAACCGCAACATCATCAACTGTGTCGCTGGGGCGTTGAGCCGCACGGCCAAGATCAACTGCGTCAGTTCATGAACACCGATGCTGTTGCCGTCATGCAACACGGTGTGGCCCTTGGCAAGCAAACGTGGCAGCTGTTTCAAAACACCTTAAACTGGACCACCGATAAAATTGATCGAGTGATTTGCCATCAAGTTGGCTCGGCACATCAAAGTGCCATTTTAAACGAGTTGGGTATTGCTCAGGAGAAAGATTTTAGCACCTTCCCTTTTCTGGGTAACATTGGCACCGTATCACTGCCAATCACTGCCGCAATTGCTGCTGAACGCGGGGTACTTAGGGCCGGTGATAATGTCGCAATGTTGGGGATAGGAAGTGGCCTAAACTGTATGATGCTAGGAGTTGAATGGTGAAACGTTTATTACCTTTTCAGGGCAATTATTTTAATTTGGATGGTGACATCCGTTACCACTACTTAGATGAAGGTCAGGGCGAGCCGGTTGTTATGCTACACGGTAATCCAAGCTGGAGTTACTATTATCGCAACCTAGCTCAAGCGTTGTGCACAACTCATCGTGTTATTGTACCTGACCATATCGGCTGTGGTTTATCCGATAAGCCTGATGATTCGCGCTACACCTACACCCTGACTAATCGGGTCGCGAACCTTGAGCAACTGCTTGAATCCCTCGACATTAAAGAGAAGATCACCCTCGTTGTTCACGATTGGGGTGGCATGATCGGCATGGCGTATGCGACTAAATATCCTGAGCGAATTAAAAAACTGGTGATTCTCAATACCGGAGCATTTCACCTGCCAACAGACAAACCACTACCGCTGAGTTTAAAAATTTGCCGCGATACGTCAGTGGGATCTTTTCTCATTCGCGCCGGCAATGCGTTTAGTTTTATCGCCTCATGGGTTGGTTGTAAAATGAACCCTATGCCGCACGCGTTACGTTGCGCCTATACTGCACCCTATAACAGTTGGAAAAATCGCATCGCGACGTTGCGTTTTGTCCAAGATATCCCCCTTGCCCCTTCCGACCCTGCTTATGCCGAAGTAAGCCGCGTCGAATCGAAACTCTCAACGTTAGCGGACAAACCGATGCTGATCTGTTGGGGTGAAAAAGACTTTGTTTTTGATCGCCATTTTTTAAAGCAATGGAAACAAAACTTCCCGAATGCCGATGTTCATACATGGCGCAACGGTGGTCATTATATTCTTGAAGATGCGAGTGACGAAGTGATCCCAATGGTGTGCGATTTTATCCGCAAAACACCCATAACGGAATAAATTCATGTCCAGCTTTGATCTGAGCCAAAATATTGCCCAACACTTGGTGCAACGTGCCAATGAGCGGCCTTATGCCGCAGCCGTAATTTTTCCGCAAGGTCGAGACAGCTCAGGTCAAGTCAGTTACACCCATTACACCTATCGCCAACTGGATGATGAGAGTAACCGCATCGCCTATGCTCTGAAGAAACATGGGGTAAAGGCTGGCCAGCGTTCGGTGTTAATGGTGAGGCCAAGCCTGCATTTTTTTGCCATCACGTTTGCGCTGTTTAAGCTCGGTGCGACCCCTATCCTTATTGATCCGGGGATGGGGATCAAAAACATTAAAACCTGCCTCGCTGAGGCACAGCCTGAAATCTTCATCGGTATTCCCAAAGCACAGGTTGCACGCAAATTAATGGGCTGGGGTAAGCAGTCGTTACACACCTGCATCACCACAGGCATGGCGTGGTTGCCCGACACCATCAGCTTAAACAGTTTAGTCAACGGCACCCCTAAAGACTGCCCATTCGACTGCCATCAACCAGAACAAGC
>MAXR01000157.1:8034-12779 GCA_001751155.1 Desulfuromonadales bacterium C00003068
GGGGCGATCTACACCCATCAAAACTTTAATGCTCAAATTGATGCCCTGCAGAACCTTTACGCAATTAAGCCTGGGGAGATCGACCTGTGCACCTTCCCTCTGTTTGCGCTGTTTGCACCAGCTCTTGGCATGACAGCTGTTATTCCAGATATGGATGCCACCAAACCTGCGCAGGTAAACCCTGATCGAATTTTTGAAACCATCGATGATTTTGGTGTCACCAATATGTTTGGCTCCCCTGCGTTATTACGCCGCGTTGCGGGACAAGGGGCACAGCAAAACAAGAAGCTTCCGACCCTTAAACGGGTGATATCAGCGGGGGCGCCCGTTCCAGCAACGGTGTTAGAACAGTTTGGCTCACTGCTAGGCGACGGTGTGAAGATTTACACCCCCTATGGGGCGACTGAATCACTTCCCGTATGCTCCATTGATAGTGACACCATCCTAAATGAAACACGGGAGTTAACCGATACAGGTCATGGTATTTGCGTTGGCCAACCTGTCCCAAACCTTGAGGTGAAGATCATTGCCATTGATGATCACGCCATAGAGCAATGGCACGATCAACTTGAAGTAACCAATGGCACAATTGGTGAAATTTGTGTTCAGGGCAAGCAAGTAACACAGGGCTATTTTAATCGACCCGAATCAAATCTGTTGTCAAAGATACAAGCTGAGGATAACGGTTTCTATCACCGCATGGGTGATGTCGGTTACCGTGACGACAAAGGCAATATTTGGTTTTGTGGCCGTAAGACACACCGTGTTCAAACAGCCAAAGAAACGTTATTTACCATCCCCTGTGAAGCGGTATTTAATACCCACCCACTGGTGTACCGCACCGCACTTGTTGGTGTTGGCAACGCAGGAGAGCAACAAGCGATCCTCTGTGTTGAACTCATGGATAAGAATGACAAAATTCAGGCAAATAAAATCATTGCCGAGCTTAAGCAGATCCAACAACAGTTTCCCCACACTCAGGCGATCAAGCAATTTTTCATCCACCCCGCTTTCCCTGTTGATATCCGCCATAATGCTAAAATTTTCCGTGAGAAGCTGGCCGTGTGGGCAAGCAAGAAAATATCATGAAAGCGTTAGTCACAGGTGGAGGTGGCTTTCTCGGTTTTGCCATCGTTAAAATGTTACGCCAACAAGGTGCCCAGATACATACCCTCGCCCGTAATCACTATACCAAGCTTGAAGCGCTAGATGTCACTCAACACCTTGGCGACCTCGCCTGCTATACCGACGTTGAACATGCCGCGATAGACTGTGATGTGGTATTCCATGTGGCAGCCAAAGCAGGTATTTGGGGCAATTATGACGATTACTACCGGGCCAATGTAACCGGCACAGAAAACGTCATTAAAGCCTGTCGCGCCTTAGGGATTAAAAAACTAGTTTACACCAGTTCGCCAAGTGTGGTGTTTGATGGCACGTCAATGGAGGGTTTGGACGAATCACTGCCCTATCCGCAGCATTATGAAACTGCCTACCCAGAAACTAAGGCCATCGCAGAACGAGCAGTGATAGCGGCGAACGATCAACAGTTAGCAACAGTATCTTTACGGCCACACCTAATTTGGGGCCCTGAAGATAACCACCTTACGCCGCGAATTATTGAACGTGGTGGTGCAGGAAAATTACGCCGAATTGGTAAACAAGACCACAAAGTAGACTGTATTTTTGTCGACAATGCCGCCCATGCCCATCTGTTAGCAGCCGAGAAATTATCTATCGACTCCAACATTGCAGGGAAATGTTATTTTATTTCTCAAGATGATCCGCGCAACTTATGGGATATCGTCAATGGCATTCTCGCCACAGCAAATATTGCTCCAGTGACAAAGACAATTCCATTTCGATTCGCATACTCAATCGGCTGGCTCCTTGAGACCGTTTATAAAAGGTTAAAAAGAGAGCAGGAGCCACCAATGACACGCTTTTTAGCGCGTGAACTTTCGACAGCTCATTGGTTTGATATGAGCGCAGCTAAAAATGAGTTGGGCTACACCCCCTTGGTAAGCATTGAAGATGGATTTATTCAACTAAAAAACTGGCTAAAAACTGGTGAAAAACAAAAAAAATAGATTGACATCAGAATGTTGGCAAAAGAACTTACTTACCTAAAAATATGTATACCACAACAGGTAACTACTTGTTTTTATAAGAACTATAGCGAGTGCCTATTTTTTGTGCAATATGTAAAATAGACCTATATTCAAGCATGTTAGCGCATTATTAAGCCAGTTTTCCCGAAGTTATCCACAGTTCCTGTGGACAGAAAAACAAATCATTTGAACAGGCAAAAAGCGATGAACAAAATCACCTTTGGTATTAAAATTTCAGCCCAAGAATACCTCAAATCGTACCAAATAAGTGGCTGTTTAGTGTCGATTGTTGCCGATGATGGTCGGAGTTTAAAACTACCCGCCAAGCACCTGCGACCCTTCCTCACCCATACGGGAATTCTCGGTCGTTTTGAACTGACATTTGATGGCAATACTCTTGTTAGCTTAAAACGGTTAGCTTAAAAGGTTTTTCTCCGATAGGGAGAATTATCAGGTGTAACATATTTTACCCCCTGAGCAATCCCTTCAGGCGAATACTTGTCAAACTCATCCACATACGAACCATGATAATGGCACTCTTCACAGGCGATGGGAAAATCCACACTTTGCTGGTCACTTGAGCCATGACAATAGTCACATTGTCCAGAATGGTCATTAACAGAATATGGGTTATCATTGTTACTTGCTGTAGGACCACCATGATGGGTATCTTTCCACTTCATGGTACCATTTGGACGAATCGTTGAATCTTCTTCATGACAGGGAAAACAATGCTGACCAAGAGCTGACGTTACACCAGAAATTATCACACCGAGAGGTCTGCCGTTAATGACGCGTCGATGCATATAATCGTTATCGGAACCATGAGCTTCATGGCAGTTCGTACAGGATAGAATAAAGTCATTCTCTAGGTTGCTGTCGTCGTTCGGATCACCAAAAGGTGCTTCGATTGCAGCATTGCCTGTAGCAATATTCAAACCATGCTTATCACCTGGCACAACATAGGTTCCCGTTTGATTACCATCCCCCGTGTCACCGGCAATATCAAACCAATCAATTGGCAACACATACCCACTTACACTGCCAAAATGGAGTGGATAACTTTCTGTTGTTGCAACAGCCTCGTTGTGGCAATACAAACAAAAGGTATTATAATCTGGAGTATCCACAGCATCAGCTTCGTTGAAGGGCGCCACATACTCTGGTGCCACCGCCCAGCGCGACATCCGCTCACTGACCGAACTGCCCTCATCGCCATCAGAGCTTAGTCCATCACCGTCACCATCTCCGAACAGATCACCATGTTCATCGGGTAAAGATATAACACTTAGGGTTGCATCGGTTGGATCAGAATGATTGCGTCGAGCTACATGGGGATCGTGGCACACAGTACAGGAATTTGACCCCGCTTTAAACGATGGAAACAACGTAGGATTATTGATCGCATATTGATAAACATCAGAAAGGTTATGCCCATGAGTGGCATTGAATGCGTCTAAAATTGAACTGGGCTGGGTTGCACCAGAGCTATCAACTGCAACAGCACTATCTCCAGAGAGAATAAGAGAACCAAAGGTTGCTGAATAATCATAGTTTTCAACACCACCAGCGGATGAGTGGCATTGAAAACAAAAGTTGCTGGCGGTGGAATATATAACAACATCGCTATCTGTTGCAGAGAACAAGAGAGATTCATTCGCGGCATGGGTGACACTATCCATACTGGCATGTTGTTCATGGCAATGTGCACAATTACCTGTTACATAGTTGTCCTGCAAGTCGCCCCTAGAGACGCCTTCACCATTGTCACCATGAGCCGAACTAGTGTAATTGACTTCTGCAAAGGATGAAGCAGTTAAAAAAAGAAGTAAAACAACCATCGAACTGATATGAATAGCTATAATTTTCACGCGACCTATCCCCCGTTGGGAAATTTATTACAGTTCAAACTTCTTCATCCGATAGCGAATCGTATCTCGACTCATCCCCAGACAGTTCGCTGCTTTCGTTTGATTGCCATTATACCGTTCAAGCGCCTGTTGAATTAAAACCTTTTCCACCTCTTCTAAGGTAATTCCGGCTGCGGGAAGATTAATTTCAATACCACCATTTGCATCACTACCGGTTTGAGGAAGTGGATTTAAGTCAACAGCATGATGTCGAATTTCAGGTGGTAGGAATTGAGGGGAAAGCAAGGGTGAACTATCTAACATCATCATCCGTTCAAGGGTATTACGTAACTCACGAACATTTCCTGGCCAATGGTAATTTTTTAAATACTCGACGGTCTCAATAGCAATACCTTGAACTTTTTTGCCATATTCACTGTTCAAGCGACCAATAAAATATTCAACAAGGCTGGTAATGCAATCAATTCTCTCACGTAACGGTGGCAAAATAATACACATCACGTTCAAGCGATAATAAAGATCGCCGCGAAACAATCCCTGCTCAACGAGTTTTGGTAAGTTTTGATTGGTTGCCGTAACAATCCGAACATTTGCATCAAGACTCTCGCGGCCACCAACACGGCGATAACGGCGTGTTTCAATCACTTTAAGAATTTTAGTTTGCATGGCCAATGGCATGTCACCAATCTCATCGAGAAAAACAGTCCCCCCTTCAGCACACTCGAAGATCCCCTCTTCCCGTTGCGAGGCATCGGTATAAGCC
>MAXR01000158.1 GCA_001751155.1 Desulfuromonadales bacterium C00003068
GCACTTTTCTTGTTTTGATTATGGGTGCAGGCGCTCTCGTCGAGTAGTTCGCGGATTTTCGGTTTCTGTGCCAAAGCCTGACTCCTTTGATAAAGGGTGGGGCAAGCCCTGTCACGTCGTTGGGACCGAAGCTTACGTAAATCAATAAGCAAGAGGTCTGTCAGCTTTGCTAACCTGTTGAAAAACAATGGTTGTTTGTTTGGGAGCGGATTTGTTGGCACAATGGGAAGGGTGTTTTGCCCATTAAATAGGCAGTTTGGCAAGGTGGCTTTGTTGTAGGAAACCATCATGGATCCAGAAATGATGATATTATTCAAGGCAGCTCAGGTTGGGTGAAAACCGATTGAGATGTAGATCAAAAAATCGAGAGGAGATCTTCATGGAAGGACATTTTAGTGGTGGTTGTCATTGTGGAAAGGTCATTTTTGAAATTGATGGCAAGATACTCAATGTTGTGAATTGTCACTGTTCCATTTGCCGTAAGGCGAATGGTGGGGCGTTCTCCAGTTATCTGGTGGTTCCTGATGAGGCCTTCGTGGTGGTCAAGGGACAGGAACTGCTGACATGCTACACCATGACGGAAAAGGCTGAAAAACGCTTCTGTAAAATATGCGGTGCTCCGGTTTTTAATCGTAACAAACTCTATAGTGGCGTAACGGTTGTACCCCTTGGTTGTCTTGATGACCTGACGAAAATTTCCCCTAAAGTCGATATCTACTGCGCCGACATGCTGCCGTGGGTGACGCCTTGGCCGGAGAGCAAGCGTTATGAAACGGGACTACAGTAACGCATTGCTGCCTCTTTTGTATGGACAGAGGGGGCGTATCTGACAAACTCTCTGGCTGCGGAGACACTTGTCAGTGGCACTCGGTGGAGATATGTTTAGGAGGAATTAACTTCTAGAGATTAAATCTAGTTTTACTCAGGAGGGTAATATGTCTCTTAGTATGCAGAATCGCTTAATCGAACAGCTTGCGACAGTCGCCGGTACGGTCTGTGTCGCTGATGTTCGGATTGGCCTCGGATACTCGGCTGTTCGCTTGGATAGCGGCCAAACGGGTCTGGCTTGGACGCCGCCACCTACAAGTGGAGGCTGTTCTCATCTTAAGATAGCCGGTAGCTTAACAGAAAGGCCTGTTGTTGAGTTGCTGCAGATGCTGGCTGCTGAACAGGCGCTGTTGCGTACCGTCGGTTTGGCTACGGCCAATGCTTTACTGACCTGTTTGCCGCAACCGACAACCAGCAAGGAAGAGGTTGTTGACGGGTTGCAGATCACGGCTGCGGATAATGTCGCCATGGTCGGCTACTTCGGGCCGNNAAAAAAACTGCGGGCGAGCGGCTGCCGACTCGATATCATAGAACTCGACAGTTCCCGTCCTGGTGTGTTGTCACCGCAGCAGGGACGCTCTGTCCTGGCTGATTGCAGTGTGGCTATCCTGACCGGCACCAGCCTGGTAACCGGTACTTGCGATGAACTCCTGGCTGACCTGGGTCGGCCTCGTGAGGCGGTGTTACTTGGCCCGTCGGCTCCCTTTTGTCCTCAGGTATTTGCCGGAACCCCCTTGACCCGCATTGCCGGGGCTCGTGTGTTCGATGGAAATGGGGCTCTGCGAGTTGTTTCCGAAGGGGGAGGGACCCCACTGCTAAAGCCTTACGTCTCGTTTGAGACTTTGATTTTGTAGCCAGTAGAGGCAAAAAGTAAAGGCAAGGGCCGGGCGAAAATTTTTCGCCCGGCCTTTGATTGTTTATACTCTGTGAGTAAATCAGGCCCCGGTTATGGTCATGCCCGTTGGAACGTTAAAAGCCCGCTGACCGAGTTCCCTGTCTATCATCATTAGTCCGCGACTGTCGTCTCCAAGTCTTTTGAGGCTTTTTAGTTGAAGTCCGAAGTTGGCTTCTTCTTCAACTTGTTCAGTTACGAACCATTGCAGAAAAATTTCTGTAGCATGGTTGTTTTCGTTTTTGGCTTGGGTCATTAGTTTGTTGATACTGGCAGTAACAAACTGCTCGTGTTTGAGGGAATATTCAAATACGTCCAACGGTGATTCGTAATCGGCTTTTGGCCCATCGATGGGTAGTAGTACGGCGCGGCCGCCAGCTTCGCAAATGTAGTTGAAAAACTTCTCGCCGTGGCAGAGTTCTTCAAGGGCTTGCAATTTCATCCAGTGGGCAAAACCAGGCAAGTCTTCGGCGTCAAAATAGGCGGCCATGGCTTTGTAGAGATAGCCCGAAAAAAATTCATTTTTCATCTGCTCGTTCAATGCGTCGACCAATGGTTGGCTGAGCATGGCGTTTTCTCCTTTAGAGGGGGGGGGCGAATAGATTTGTCAACATG
>MAXR01000159.1 GCA_001751155.1 Desulfuromonadales bacterium C00003068
GGATATCAAAGGCCAGTCCAGCATTCTGGGTGTAGATCTGGGCACCAAGAATATTGATATTAAAAGCGGCCATAACCCCGGTTATCATAGTGAATAAACCAGCGATATCTACTGTGACAATAGTCAGTTCCGTAAAATTGGCGTCCTTTTCGTTGGTTGCCTTAAAGGCCAGAGTGGAATCGTGTCGATCCATAATCAGTCGTACGTGTTCAGCTATATTGGCTGAACGTTGAACAAACAGGTAGCGCATGCTCATAAGATTGAGACGATCTTTAACGTCTCGTTCGCTGTATTCGTCTTTCAGCAACTCGACAACGCGCCGCTTGCGATTGCGAATCCTNNTGCGAATCCTTTCGGAACGGCTTTCCAGATAAAAGTCGCCTCGTTCCAGGACATCGTAGGTTTTTTCGTAAAGCTCTTGCAACAGCAGCCCCTTCCAGGCCGACCAGACATCGGGACCGACCGCCCTGATATCTGCCACGGTCAGCAGAAACAGCATGCGAAGGTTTTCGCTCATACCCATCTGCCGAGCAAACTCCACAATCAATGCATCATCGTGCAAATCCCGTCGTTGGGAGATATGTGTCATCAGCAGATGGTTTCGCACCAAAAACTTCAGGCGACTGGCATCTTCCTTATTAAGACCGATACGTCGGGCTATGGTCGGGATCATGTCAGCGCCCTTGTTACAGTGGTCCTTGCCCTGCCCTTTGCCAATATCGTGGAGCAGAGCCGCCAGCAGTAACAATTCTCTCTTTTCTATGTCATTGGCCACTTTACTCAGCAAGCCAAAGGATTTGTCGTATTCTCCTTGCCAGATTTTGAACAATTCTTCCACGGCAAACAGGGAATGAAAGTCGACGGTGTAGATATGGTAAGCATCGTGCTGCACCTTGCAGTAAAGCCGACCGAATTCAGGGATGAAATGATTCAAAAAGCGCAGATGGTGCATGGTACGCAGAGCTTCGACAACCCGATGAGGTGAGCGCAATATCGCCATAAAATCGCCGGTCATTATGCGCGAACGACGTACCCGGTCGTTTATTCGATATAGATTTTCACGAATCAGCGTTTTAACCTGAATACTGACCAGCACCCCTTGCTCCTGAGCAAGACGAAAGGCCCGCATCATCAGCTCTGGTTTTTTTTCGAACAAATCATCCTGCTCAACACGCAGTTCATTTCCATGAATATAGAAATGATCTCCAACATTGCGTCGAAGGGGCCGTCGGCTACTGTGAACCATGCGCTCTGGCTGAGCGTCCAGAGCCCCAGTCACTTTAGCCATCAGATAGGACGAGATATGCTCTACATGGGTGGCATGGGCATAATAGTCCTGCATAAACTGTTCGACGGCCGGCGCTTGCTTGGTATCCTGATAACCGAGGAAATGAGCGATATTTTCTTGTTGATCAAAACGCAGCTGCTCGTTTTTGCCCTTGGACAGATAATGCAGTTCGTTGCGTATTCGCCACAGATAGTCGAGGGCCCGTTCAAACTCTTCTCCCTGACGTTCGGTAACCATGCCTTTAATGATCAATTCACGCAGATTGCGGCATTTGTACTTAGCCTGGGCCATCCACAGAGCAGTCTGAAGGTCGCGTAACCCCCCTTCCCCCTCTTTGATATTTGGTTCCAGCAAAAAAACCGACGCCCCGTATTTACCCATCCGTCGTTCGTGCTCAACCACCTTTTCCTGTAGAAACTTTTTACTGTTCCAGCTGTATATTTTATTGAGTACCGACCGTTCAAACTCTGCGTAGCATTCCCGACTGCCAGTCAGATAGCGAGTATCGAGATGAGCGGTACGCACAGTGATATCTTTTTCGGCCATATCGATACAATCGCGGCTGGCGCGAACACTATAACCAACCTCCAAATTCAAATCCCAGAGGACATACAGCATGCGTTCGGCCAAGGCCTCGGCAAAATCCCGTCCCTTGCTGGAATAAAAAAACATCAAATCGATATCTGATCTAGGATTGAGTTCAGCGCGGCCATATCCACCCAAAGCCAATAACACACAGGATTTCTCATTACCTTGCGATAGGCTTTCAGAGACAATCTGATACAATATCTGCAGCAATTTATCGCTT
>MAXR01000160.1:0-466 GCA_001751155.1 Desulfuromonadales bacterium C00003068
GATTTTAGGTCAACAGCAAACCTAGAATAACTTGAAACGGACAATAACTAACCAAAAATAACAACGGGAGACAATACCCCCATAACAAAGTCAATTTTTTTCCAGCGTACATTTCCAACGAACATATAAAGCCGATACAAAATCCGAACAAAGCAGAACGCTATTTGAAAATCCTTAGATTTTCGCAAGGCCACGGCTCAAGCTGCCTTAAACATGGGGCCAAGAGGCAATAACATCGTTCCCAAACGAACCTTCAGAAAAACCCACATGGTTAATTTGCGTTATAAAAAAAACTATGTTATGGTCCATCAAACAACACAACCATTGATAGGCGGCACACGCAGAGCTGCGCTCCTTACGAATAAACACTAAAGGCCTCACCCAGGAGCGAGCAGACTACGGGTTTCACCGTCACCAGCGTTATTAGCAGCACCTCCCGCCGGGCCCAAGCACTGCTTGCCGCCAA
>MAXR01000160.1:539-1529 GCA_001751155.1 Desulfuromonadales bacterium C00003068
ATCGTGACCAAAACCAAATACCTAAACAAGCTGAGCCAGGTTTCGCAACTTGCAGACATACCGGCCAGCGAGCTTCGTAAATTACAGGAAGTAGAACAACGCTACGCTTTTCGCGGCAACGAGTACTACCATTCTCTCATCGACTGGAACGACCCCAAAGACCCGATTCGCCGCATTGTTATACCCCACCAGGACGAATTGGAACGCTGGGGGCAACTCGACGCTTCCGGGGAACATAACTATGCCAAGACCCGCGGCCTGGAACACAAATACCCCGACACAGCCCTGCTGCTAACCAGCAACGTATGCGGCGGCCTGTGTCGTTTCTGCTTTCGCAAACGACTCTTTATGGCCGACAACAATGAGGTCAACCGCGATGTCTCGGCGGGGCTGGAGTACATTCGCAACNNGCGGGACTGGAGTACATTCGCAACCATCCGGAAATCAACAACGTACTGCTAACTGGCGGTGACCCGTTACTACTTTCGACCCGTAATTTGGAAAGCATCATTGCCGAACTTCGCTCCATCGACCACGTTCGTATCATCCGCATCGGCAGCAAGCTACCGGCGTTCAATCCCTTCCGCATTTTGGATGACCCCGATTTGCTGCGCATGCTCAAAAAATACAGTCTTCCCGAACGCCGCATCTACCTGATGGCCCAATTCAACCATCCTCGGGAACTGACACCTGAAGCGGTTCAAGCCCTGACACAAGTTCAGGAAGCCGGAGTCGCCGTCATGAATCAAACGCCGCTGATCCGTGGCGTGAATGACGATCCCGTGATCCTGGCCGAACTGCTCAACCAATTATCGTATATGGGCATTTCTCCCTATTATGTATTTCAATGCCGCCCCACCGAGGGGAACAGCGCTTATACCGTCCCCATCGAAGAAGGCTACCAAATTTTTTCCGAAGCGATCAGTAACTGCTCCGGCTTGGCTCGACGCTGTCGCTACAGCATGTCCCACGTCACCGGCAAAATCGAAG
>MAXR01000160.1:1544-2196 GCA_001751155.1 Desulfuromonadales bacterium C00003068
CTGACGAGCAGATATTCTTTCGCTACCATCGTCCCGCGGATCTTACGCAGAACCCTGGAGACATTATGGCTTGCACACGAAATCCGGATAGCTACTGGCTCGACGACTACCTTGATGACGGCCCCGTAGCCATTGCCAATAGTCGATGACACACCCTCTGCACAGGACAGCGACCGCTTCCACAGCCCCACCCCCTTAAACAAAAGCCCCCGCCCGGCATTAACCGGACGGGGGCTTATCTTTACCCCCAACAATATACACTCAGAAAAAACCCCAACAAAAGTCGCTCTTTGACAGAAAATAAATCCCGGCTACTCCCCCTGCCAACGGCCACAATACCATTATGGCCTAGCGGTTACACTGCTGCGCCCCCTCATAATCTTGCGCGCTGGAACAGCCAACTTCAAATACTTACAGCAGACAACCGATTAACCCGTAAAAACGGCCGTCGGAATTTTTTACAGACGTGTCAACATATATACAAAACCAAAACTATCCACATAATATCAACCACTTACAACCTGGCCTAAGTCTTGCTCTATCATTTGCCATACTTCACCCAATACACTCCACTGCAAGGAGCAAGGCATGAACAGACTACATACTTTTCTTGTTATTGCCTGCACGCTGCTGCTCAGCGCAGGCTCCGCCG
>MAXR01000161.1:0-7339 GCA_001751155.1 Desulfuromonadales bacterium C00003068
TTTAAAAAATTTGGAGCTGCTTTTTTTCCTTGGGGGCTAATGGCTCTTGTTTCATATATTCAACAGAAGAGAAAAACTGCAAAAGAGCCTAGTTTAGTCCTTGGGTTCATAACGGTTGGAATCATATTTGGCTGTATTGGCTACATGCTCCCTACGATTTTAAAGGGTCAGAAACGGGGTCGGACCAAGCTAACTAGTTAAAATTAAAACAATAAAGTTCAAAAAAGCGTAGCTTCTTGGTCTTAAATGCATCATTTGATGGCTAAAAAACCTATTTTAAGGAAACTGTTATGGCTAGAGCTAATCGACATCACATACCCGGTCAGATCTGGCACATCACACACCGATGCCATAAAAGAGAGTTTCTTCTTAAATTTTCAAAGGATAGAAGTCGTTGGATGCAATGGCTGTTTGAGGCGAAACAACGCTACAAGCTTCAGGTTCTAGATTTTGCAGTTACTTCCAACCATATCCATCTACTTGTTGTCGATAGCGACAAAGAGATTATCCCAAACAGCCTTCAGTTAATTGCGGGCAGAACAGCACAGGAGTTTAATAAAAGGAAAAAGCGTAAAGGTGCTTTCTGGGATGATCGCTATCATGCAACGGCAATTGAATCTGGTGAGCATTTACTGCGCTGTCTGGTGTACATCGATTTAAATATGGTGAGAAACGGTGTTGTTACGCATCCATCATTGTGGCAGCACGGCGGTTACAACGAATTACAAAATCCGCCTGATCGCTATTCTATCCTTGATAGAGATAAACTTATTTCTTTTTGCGAGTGTAATTCTGATGAGCAGCTGAGAACTGTACATAAGCAACTGATAGAAGATTCCATTCAATCTGGCTGCAAAGACCGACAACCTGATTGGAGTGAATCTGTTGCAGTTGGTGGTCAAGAGTTTATAGATGATATTAAGAACCAACTTAATCGTGGATCTTTTGGACGAAAAACTCTGGAGCGTGACGATTCATTTATCCTGCGTGAAGCTTCAGTTGCTTACAATAGTCATTTGCCCCCTGAAAAGGCGCTTTTAATCGCTAAAAACAGTTATTATTTACCAATAAACTGTGTAAAATTAAGTGGATAGTTTGGTCCGACCCTTGAACAAGTTGAAGTGGTGGTCCGACCCTTGAACATGCAATAAACCGGACGGAAAATACGTCTGCTATTTAATTCGAATAATTTGGTGGTGTGCATAAGTCAGTCTGCCGCCGGTTATCAAAAACGTTAAGATGGGTGTATCTGGGATACACCTGAACTAAACTCATAAGGAGCAATTTGAGATGGGAAAAATCACACGAATTATTGTCTTAGCTGGGCTATTAAGTACAATGATGTGTTCGGCGCTTTACGCCCAAACTTTTCTGGCAGACCCACAAAGCCCATGTTACGAATCGATCACGAAACTTGAGTATGCCTATTATTCAAAGGATGATACTAAGTTTAAGGACTTACTGGATTCTGCGTTTGCGAACATACAACAGTTACCACAAGAATACCCTGATGGTAATCCATGGATCGGCAAAAAGTTTTCTGACATGGTCCTTTTCCTGAACAAATGGTCAACCTTTCTCCCAACTGTTGATGGAAGCCACGATACTGGCTTAAAATATATTGAGAAATTCGTCTGGTTCTACTACAAAAATCAATATGGCGTAGATTTTGTGCAAAAGTCACCTGGGCGAGAAATCATGCAGGACTTTGCAAGGCAGAGGGGTAAGTTCATGGATAGTGAAGCCTCCACTCACCAGGTTGCGAATTGGTTAAACGACGTTAGGATTGAGAGTGAAGATTACATCCTTCCGGATCCAACTGCGCCGGATGGTGGCTTTAAATCGTTCAATGAATTTTTTGTCCGCTCGCTAAAAGATCAGGACAAAAGCCGGCCACAAACAATGCCCAATCGTGATTATGTGATTTCTGCGCCAACGGATGCCATCATAAACTCGATTCCTCAAAAAATAACTGATGCCAACACGCTGATACCTACCAAGGGTCGTCAGGCATTAAATATAGTCGATATGTTGGGTGGGTCTAAATACGCAAATAAATTCATTGGCGGCACAGCACTATCTTGTGTTTTGATGCCTAACACTTATCATCACTACCACGCTCCCGTCGGTGGTCACGTGGTGGAAACCAGAATAATCGATGATGCCTTCTACGGTTATAATGATTTTCCATCCTGGGCGCCTATTAATGGAAATGTTGGTTATTACGGTACCGATTTCAGTCAGTTTGAAAATTTCAAACGCGGCTATTTTATTATTGACACCGGCAAATATGGTCATGTTGCTATAATCCCAGTCGGTTTAAATACGATAAGCTCAATTGTATTCGATGAACAGTTTGCAAACGTAACCAGGCCAGTACCTGTCAAACGAGGTGATAAGCTCGGTAATTTTGCGTATGGTGGTTCAATGGTAATCATTGTTTTTGAGCCAGACAGGTATAAATCGGATGCCATACGGGTTCGCTTAGGAAATCAGATTGGAATATTTGATACAAAAGCATCCGACCCGCAATAATGCTTCAGGTTAGAGAGAGTTCTGTATTTATCACCTATAAATGATGGTCTCGCAAAAACAAATTAGATGGCTAAGGAGAGTTCAGTGGAAGATTATCAACTTTTGATAGACCTTCATAAAAGTGCAAATCGGCAGGGTCCAGGCGGTGATACAGAAACGGAAAAAGCTCTCAGCCTCGCTATGATAGACCGNNGCACTGGGGCTTCCACCCTTTTACTCGCTCGTCTATTAAAAGCTCAAATTACAGCAGTGGACTTCCTTCCAGACTTTCTTGAAGTGCTTGAAGGTAGGGCCGAAGATATGGGGCTTTCTGGAAGAATAACAACCCTTTCCTGCTCAATGGACAATCTGCCCTTTGGAGATGAGGAATATGATGTTATTTGGTCTGAGGGGGCTATATACAATATCGGCTTTGAAAAAGGCGTAAAAGACTGGAATCGTCACCTGAAAGTTGGCGGGCTACTGGTTGTTTCGGAGATCACCTGGATTACAGGCTCCCGTCCGTCGGCACTTCAAAAATATTGGGATGACGAATACACCGAAATTGATACGGCCTCTTCAAAGATTGGTGTGCTGGAGAAGAACGGCTATTCTCCGATTGGCTATTTTGTTTTGCCAGAACATTGTTGGCTGGATAATTATTATCAGCCTATACAGGACAGATTAAAAGATTTCCTTGACCGCAATGGCAACAGTGAAGAAGCGCGTACAATAGCTGAATGTGAAATGAGGGAAATTGAACTGTATGAGAAATATAAAGCTCACTACAGTTATGGTGTATATATCGCAAAAAAGTTGGGTTAGCGAAAGCCATAACAATACAATAAACCGGATGGAAACTAGCAGGCTGTCGGATTTCACATGGATCTACTGCGAAACAGCCTGAGTTTCCTGAAAAATGCGATAGATCACGCAAGTTCAGCAATTCGCCGGTTATCTAGGATGTTATGCAACAGAGCGAGTGAGAGACAAATAAGATCTGTATCTTGAAGCAGGAAACGTGCACAATACTAAATAAGTCCTTTTAACAATGCAAAATTCTTGGATATGAGTTAGATACCTAGAAGGAATACAGCAAAGTCTGGTCAAAATTACATTTTCACCAATTGCAAACTTACCCCCTTTTCGTGTGAGTTTTTCCAATGGATAAATTAGAAAAAATAGTCTCACATTCACGGGATGGTGTCGGCCCGATGCGTGCTGAGCGTCACCAGCTGATTTGTTCGTTATTTGAGGAATACATCGAAATGTACGCTTCGCGTGATGATCGATTAACCTCACGCTTTAGCGACAATTTTAGTGGCTACGCTGGCAGCAGTGATGTTCTCATCACAGATAAGGCGGAGTGGATACGAATTACACGGCAAGATTTCACACAAATACCTGAACGAATTGACATTGAAATGTTGGATTTGTCATTACAGGACCTTGCTGACGATGTTGTTGCCGTTACGGCGTTTTTCCATATTCACCTGCCGCCCCCCGAAGGTATCCTATCAAATGAAACCGCTCGGCTAGTGCTTGTTTTCCGCCAAGAGAGCACCGCGTGGAAAATTGTACACAGCGGAATCTCGATTCCCTATGGATTGGCTCATGATGACGAAATTTATCCGATGTCGCGACTGGAAAAGCGCAACCTCGAACTGGAACAAATTATTAACGTTCGAACAAATGAATTGGCTGAAGCCAACAAAATCCTGCAAATACAGTGTAATACGGATGGCTTGACCAACATCAGTAACCGCCGCCATTTTGATTATTTGCTCAACCAAGAATGGAATCGAGGCCAACGTAGCGGAACCCCGCTGGCGGTTATTATGCTCGACATTGACTATTTCAAAAGCTTTAACGACCACTATGGTCATCTCGCTGGTGATATTTGCCTGAAGAAACTCGCCCAGAGATTGGCCCAATCATCGCGTCGCGTTGGTGAGTTAGTCGCACGTTATGGGGGAGAGGAATTTGTCATCCTTTTACCAAACACGGTTAAACAGGCCGCATTTGAAGTGGCAAAGCATATTCAGAAGATGGTTTTATCCTTAGAAATTCCCCACGTTACATCATCTCACGGCATCGTCACAGTGAGCCTTGGCGTGGCGAGTTTGCAACCATCAAGCCAGCAACTCCCTGTAGAGCTGGTGCGGCTGGCTGATGCCGCACTCTATCGCGCTAAATTGGCAGGGCGAAATTGCGTGCAACTGGAGGACGGTGGATCAGGTTGACGTCTGCTGGTCTTTAGTCCGATCAACCGCGAAAATCACTGGATCACCAGAAACGGGGTCGGACCAAGCTAACTAGCTAAAATCAAAACGATTAAGTCCAAAACAACGTAGTTTCTTGGTCTTAAACGCATCTTTTGATGGCCCAAAAACCTATTTTAAGGAAACTGTTGTGGCTAGAGCTCATCGACATCACATACCCGGTCAGATCTGGCACATCACATTAGGCGAAGCAATGCTACAAGCTTCAGATTCTTGATTTTGCGGTTATTTCAAACCATATCCATCTGCTTATTGTCGACAGCAATAAAGATGTTATCCCAAACAGTATTCAGTTAATTGTGAGGAGAACAGCACAGAAGTTCAATAACAGGAAAAAGCGTAAAGGTGCCTTCTGGGATGATCTCTACCATAGAAGCTGTTGCAGTTGGTGGACAACAGTTTATAGTTGATATAAACAACCAACTTAACCGTGGATCTTTTTGGGCGTAAAACTCTGGAGCGTGACGATTCTTTTATCCTTCAGTTGCTACAACAGTCATCTACTCCCTGAAACGGAGCTTTTAAGCGCTAAAAACAGCTATTATTTACCAATAAACTGTGTGGAATTAACAGATAGCTTTGTCCGCCCTCGGAACCACCGTCTGCTGTTTTTGGCGGTTGTACTTTTCGACTGGAAAGCGAATTCTTATCAAAGGAAATATTCATGGTGTCCGCATGGTGATCGGAGCAGGAAAAATAAAATTTCAACTCTATGGCATCAATTCCCTGAAGGAAAAGCGCAGTATAGTTAAATCTATCATTAGCCGGATTGGCAATAAGTTCAACATATCCATTGCGGAAACTGACTTTAATGACAGCTATTTGTTGGCTGAAATCGGATTTGCACTAGTTGGTAACGATTCAAGGGTCGTGAATNNCTCGTTGGTAACGATTCAAGGGTCGTGAATTCAAAAGTTGACAAAGTATTGAATTCTGTTGAGGAAATTGGCCTGGCGCAGATTGCGGACTTTCAAATAGAGATCATCCATCTCTAACGGCCATGCCAAGCAGGAAGAAACGGGGTCGGTTATCAAAAACGTTGAGGCTGTAAATAAAATAATGAAAATTCAACAGATCCTAGATCCTCGTTAGCATGGCCCTTCTTGAACTAATACTTCTTATTTTCGTCCTGCTGACTGCCTTATCTATTGTTTGGACCACACTGCAAACCGGTATTTCCCCCATGATGAGCTCAGGCAAGGCTTGTCAAGCCATGCTTGCTTCAATAGATGAGGGTGTAAATGGCCCTTTAATTGATCTCGGTTCTGGTTGGGGAACGCTCGTTATCGCTGTCGCCAGTAAGTACCCACATCAACAAGTGATCGGCTACGAACTGTCGTGGTTTCCATGGTTGGTCTCAATAATTCGAAAATATAGTTTACGTCTAGATAACCTTACACTCTATCGCAAAGATTTTAAGAATGCTGAACTCAACAATGGTTCTATTCTATTCTGTTATCTTTTCCCTGGAGGGATGGTTGCTCTTCATGAAAAACTGAAACGCGAGCGATTAAATGAGATTCTCATTGTGAGTAACACATTCGCTTTGCCTTCGTATCAACCTACAAAAACCATCAGACTTAAAGATATCTACCAAACTCCGATTTACGTATATCATTGGCGGCCAAAGTGCTCTTTAACTCCAACCACATATCCAAATTTCACTTCGGCTCAGATAGTAGATGGCGGTTTAATTGTCCAACCTAAGAATGTGAATTTGGTAACGGTTGCAGGTGGCCATTTCCCAAAAGGTGTTTACCATGCCTTTGACTATTCCCTCTTCTTCGAGAACCTTAAGGTTAACATTGCAGAACGTATCGAAGCCTTTTCTCGTTAGAACGGCTAGCAGGCTGTCGGGCATGACAAGAATGTAAAAGTCTGCTAACGCAAAAGAATGTTCTTTTCGATCTTCGAACTGTGACCGACACCACTGATACCTAATGAAATGGTTGGGCATAGCTTTATTCACTCTTGTTGAGTTAGTCAGTGATACATCAGGCTTATTAAGTATCACGAGGCATTTGTCAGCGTATAATTCATTGCTGCACTCGAACTCCGTAAGCTGTCGCGCTTTTTGCAAAAAGACGCAAAAATTCGCACGATACCTGTGACAATAAGGGCTCAGTGTTGTTTTAGAATGGAGCAACTGTCACGTTAGTTGTGCTCACATATGGGGAGTGTCTTGAGATTCTGTACTTTAATTAACTTGTGACGCGTCATCGGTGCTCTGTGCGCAGATGGTCAGTGTGGAAAATCTGGCGTTGATAGATGCAACTTACGCACGGCGTTTTTAGCGACCACAACACCTTCGTGACAGCCACAGACATTACATAAAGCAACCCCTCTGGTAAAATCAAGCTTTGGTGTTGCACCAATAAACACCATTGAGGCGTGCTCAGAGCAATGGCAGTCGGCCAATTTTTCCAGAGCCACATCACAATGGGGGCAAAACAGTTCAATCATTTCCCCCTCAGCACACTCACCGGACAATATCAGCACGGAATGGTCGCCCTCAACAGCAGAGATAACCATCTCACCATCAT
>MAXR01000161.1:7413-8551 GCA_001751155.1 Desulfuromonadales bacterium C00003068
GGATAAATCCAGCAACCATTGTTGGTAAAGCGCTCCTTCATCCTTGTCTCCTTTGTAGATAGATCCCGTCAAGTAAGGTACATACCTGTAAAGCTTAGCATAACTAATCAACTTCAATCTTTACCGTATATCCCACCAGATAACAAGATAGATGAAGAAATACCGCACCATGATACCGAAACAGGAATAACCTGTTAGGATTACTTATAGGTGCGAGTTTCATGATGTTAACAGTAACCTAGATAAGTTTACAAAATTATAAAATATTTTCAACCTTAAGCAAAACGTTCACAGCACACACATGGAAGATATCTTTAACATTTTACAGAATCGAGACAATAGGTTTATTTCGCACAATTTACCATAAAAGATATAATTATTTTTTTATTGGCATATCAAGTGCATCGCTACTACTTGATATAAAGCATAATGGTCAGTGGAGAATCACTACGATTCTTTAGTCTGTTAATAATTCCGAGTAATAAAGGCTTATTATGGTTGAACTCCTACTTATTCTCGTCAGTACTGTCTTTGTGAACAATTTTGTTCTGGCCCGTTTTCTTGGTGCCTGTCCGTTTATGGGGGTATCCAAAAAGGTTGACACCTCTTTGGGCATGGGAATGGCGGTGATCGTCGTTATGTCCATCGCTTCGGTGGTGACGTGGTTTTTTCAATACAAGGTGTTAATCCCCCTTGAGATTGAGTATCTGCAAACCATTGCATTTGTGCTGATCATCGCGTCGTTGGTGCAGATGGTGGAGATCGTTCTTCACAAGACCAGTCCGAAACTCTATCAGTCTCTGGGAATCTTTCTGCCGTTGATCACCACCAACTGTGCGGTACTGGGCGTTGCGGTACTGAATATACAAAAAAGTTACACCTTGCTCGAATCGTTTGTGTTCTCACTCGGGGCCGGTCTTGGCTTCACTCTGGCCATGTGGCTGTTTGCAGGATTGCGCGAACGATTGGAGTTGAGCCAAGTTCCTAAGTGTTTTCAGGGCACCGCTATTGCGCTGATAACAGCTGGACTGCTCTCGTTGGCTTTCATGGGATTTTCTGGGCTGGTTAAAGGTTGATGGCGTCGCAAAAAGTCCGCCCACCTGCGTTGCAGCGTTTGTTCAAGACTTTGACATACAAC
>MAXR01000162.1:0-1290 GCA_001751155.1 Desulfuromonadales bacterium C00003068
GGCGGTGGCCATGCCACGGCTGCCTCGGCAACGGTTCGCGATGAAACACTGGTTCAGGTGATGGCGCAATTGCCAAAAATCCTTGAACAGCATATTGTACCGCATTGTCAGGCGCGACATTTGATGTCAGCGCCAGTGCGTTGTGTCGATGGCGCCGATTCTATCCATTATGCCCGCGAGTTGCTCACCCGTTACCATGTCAACGGTCTTGCTGTTGTTGACCATGGCACCCTTGTCGGTATTCTTTCGCGTCAAATTGTTGAACGAGCTGTTCATCATGGCTTGGCCGATATCGCCGTATCGGAATATATGACAACCGAATTTGGCTCTGTTTCGCTACAGGGTCCACTTGACGCCATCCAGCAGTTGGTCGTTGAACGGCATCAACGTTTTGTTCCTGTTGTTGATCACGATAAATTGGTTGGTGTTGTCACTCGAGCCGATCTGCTTCGCCATACGGTTTCTGAAGGGCGAAAGTTGCACAGCGATTCTCGTCAGGTGATAAAGGGTGACGCATACAGCTTAACCAAGCGCCACGTTGTCCGCTTAATTGACACCCAGTTGCCGATAGTCGTGCGTCAACGCCTCAAAGAGATCGCTTTTGTTGCCGAAAAAGATCACCTACGTGTTTATGCTGTGGGTGGCTTTGTTCGTGATTTGTTACTGCATAAGAGGAATCTCGATATTGATATTGTCGTTGAAGGCAATGCAATCGAGTTTGCCCACTCCTTTGCCAAGCACTTTGATTGTCGTGTAAGCAGCCATCAAAAATTTATCACCGCTGTCATTGTTTTTAATGATGGTTTTAAGATCGACATTGCATCAACCCGCACGGAACATTATCTTGAACCGGGTGCGCTGCCGTTGGTCGAAGAGGCCTCGATCAAATTAGATCTATACCGGCGTGATTTTATCATCAATACTTTAGCGCTTTCATTGAATGAATCCACTTTTGGTGAACTGTTGGATCACTTTGGCGCGCAACGAGATTTGCATGATAAGGCGATTCGGGTTCTACATAATCTTAGCTTTGTCGAAGACCCAACCAGAGTTTTTAGGGCCATACGCTTTGAGCAGCGTTTAGGCTTTAAGCTTGGATTACACACCGAGCGCTTGCTGCGCAGCGCAGTAAGTATGGGCTTTATTGATCGAGTTCGGCCGTTTCGATTGCTTAATGAGTTGATGATTATCCTCAAGGAGGAGGCCCCTTTTTCTACTGTTCAACGTTTGGCCGATTTAAAATTACTTCAATTTGTTAGTCCAAACTTGATCATTAATAGTAAAACCAAA
>MAXR01000162.1:1330-27919 GCA_001751155.1 Desulfuromonadales bacterium C00003068
ACGATATGCAGCAACTGTGTCAACGGCTTGCTATGCCCAAGCGCTGGGAACATCTGTTTGTTGTTGAACGCCAACGTTATTTAGATGCGTATCATAATTTAGAACGCCAGCATCATCGTATCGACCAGGTCTCTGATCGTGAGCTGTACCATCAGTTTAAAGGGGCAAGTCACGAGTTGGTGTTGTTTTTTATGGCCATAACCCCCCATGAAACGGTACGATCAGCACTTTCACATTACGTGACAAAACTTCAGTTGATCACGGTGAAGTTAAATGGTGATGATCTTTTTCATCTGGGGGTGAAGCGTGGCCCTGAAATGGGAGTGATGTTGGCGAAATTGCTTGATGCTCGTCTCGACCGCCTGGTGGTAACGCGTGAAGATGAGGTATGTTTTGTCAAAAATGATAGCAATGACGTGTATTAAGATCAAAGTTCACTTAACGAGCGTATTTATGGAAGCTTTATGATTTATGGAACATATTTTAGTTAAAATCTCAATTATGCTTGTTCCCGCATTGTTAGCTGTGACGGTTCATGAGGTTTCTCATGGCTATGCGGCGGATCGTTTGGGGGATCCAACTGCTCGTCTTTTAGGCCGTTTAACATTGAATCCACTGCGCCACCTTGATCCTGTTGGCACACTGGCGCTGTTATTTGTTGGTTTTGGCTGGGCACGACCTGTCCCAGTGAATTTTTCGAATTTACGTAATCCAAAAAAAAGTATGTTGTGGGTCGCCTTAGCAGGGCCGGCAGCAAATTTTTGTTTAGCGATTCTTTCAGCTATTGTATTGCAAGCTGTCGGTTTTATTGATTCAGCCTTGCCGTTAAATATGACTGCGGTGACTAAGCCACTGGCGATGATGGCTGCCTTTAGTCTTTATATTAATGTGATTTTGGCGGTATTTAACCTCATGCCCATCCCGCCACTGGACGGCGGCAGGGTGTTGACGGCGTTATTGCCAGCACGGCAGGCAGCTTTGCTTTCCCGCTTGGAACCATTTGGATTTATGATTGTGATTGCGTTGGTGTTTTTTACTAAGTTTTGGCAACTGGTCTTAGGACCGATTATTATCTCGGTTGTGTCCTTGTTAGCGAATCAGCAAATTGTTGTTGTTAATGATGTGATTCAATTTTTATTTAGTCGTTAAGCGAAGTGAGTCACCCTGTTGCTTATGAGGTAAAGGTCGATACCTTTGAAGGTCCATTAGATCTTCTCCTCCATCTTGTAACAAAAAACGAGATGGACATTAATGATATTCCGATGGCGCAAATCACTAGCCAATATCTTAATTACCTCGATCAGATGGAAGCGCAAAATCTTGATGTGGCAAGTGAGTTTTTGGTTATGGCGGCGACTCTTATCCATATAAAATCAAAGCTTCTTCTTCCTCGTCATACTAATGAAGAGGAAGTTGATGAGGACGAGCTTGACCCACGGGTAGAGCTGGTGCAGCGTTTACTTGAATATCGTCGTTATAAAGAGGGGGCCGAGGAACTTTCAGCTTATCCTCAACTCAACCATGATGTTTTCTCACGCCCCGAACTGTCTGCTACTCAGGATGATAATGTTAGCTATGGGGCTGAGGGCCATGGTGATGTGGGGTTATTTGAATTGGTTGTCGCGTTACGCGATCTATTGAAAGAACCTGCTCCACCTCGTTATCATGACATTGCCGCAACGGGGTTGACGGTTGATGAGGCGACAATTCGGTTACTGGAACGGCTGAAAGGTTGTCAGCAACTGTTGTTTAAAGAGTGTTTTGTCGATTTGCCACGGCGTGAAGAAGTTGTTGTCATGTTTATCGCGCTTCTAGAACTGGTCAAGCGGCAACAATGTCGAGTGGTTCAACTGAATCCGCGTGGTTCCCTTTATCTTTACCCTGTGCATTGAAAAAATACGGACTAGAGGCGCAAGAGTTATGAATTCTGAACCGTCAAAACTTAAGCCTCGCCTTGAAGCTGTGTTATTTAGTAGTGATGAGGCGTTGCGACTTGAGCGCTTGCAAGCTATTTTCGAAGTTGATATCGATGTGTTGCGTTGTAGCTTACATGAGTTAACTGTTGATTATGCTCAAGAAAACCGCGGTGTNNATCGCTGGCGGTTTTCAATTTCGTACCCGAGCAGAGTATGCACCGTGGGTTGCTAAACTAAATCGCTCTCGGCGTAATCGATTGTCCAAAGCTGCAACGGAAACCCTTGCTATAATCGCTTACAGGCAACCAGTCACTCGGGCTGAAATCGAATATTTACGTGGTGTTGATAGTGGTGGTATCGTTCGATCGTTAATGGAGAAACAATTAGTAAAAATTGTGGGCAAAAAGGATGTGCCTGGTCGCCCACTATTGTATGGAACGAGTCGTCACTTTTTGGAGTATTTTGGACTTAAAGACTTAACTGGTTTGCCACAACTGAAGGAATTTTCTGATCCTGATGATGTTGCACTTTCTTTAGAAATGGACTTTGATCGTTAATGGAAGAATCACAACGGATACAAAAATTGATTGCCAAGGCAGGTCTTGGTTCGAGACGGCAAGCTGAGGTGTGGATTTCACAAGGGCGTGTGACGGTCAATGGTGAGGTCGCTCAGCTGGGAGATAAGGCTTCGCTCGCGACAGATCGAGTATGTCTTAATGGTGTTGAACTGCCCCGTTTAGAGGATAAGCAATATTATATTCTTAATAAGCCTATGGGCTATGTGACGACGCTTAAAGATCCTCAAGGTCGGCCAACAATCCTTCACTTTTTGCAAGATATTAAGGTGCGCCTTTTTCCCATTGGAAGATTGGACCTTAATACTGAGGGGTTGTTATTGCTGACGAATGATGGTGAGTTGACTCATAGTTTGCTCCATCCGCGACATAAAATACCCAAAACATATCGGGTGAAGGTGAGCGGACAGTTGACCCGGTCTGCTCAAGAAGCGATGGAAAAAGGTGTTGTTTTAGAGGATGGAATGACCGCGCCAGCAAAAATCGATAATATTAATACTTCAGGTAAAAATACCTGGTTTGATATGACGATTACCGAAGGGCGAAATCGACAGGTAAGGCGTATGTGTACAGCTGTTGGTTTTAGTGTGAGTGCTTTAAAGCGAGTTCGTATGGCAAATATTGAATTGGGTGACCTACCACCGGGGCATAAACGAAAGTTACATTTACGTGAAATTCAAAAACTGAAACAAGGGTGATGAACATAGTTTCCTCGAACTGTCATTTTCCTTAATTAGAATGTCAGCTTTAGTTAGTTTTGTCGTGAGAGCAATTCATTTTCCTTTGAGAATTCAAGCCATTATGCACTTGACCTTGAGAATGAACTGAATTAACATTAGTACCTGTTTTTAAGTTTATAATAGATTTTTTTGGTAATAAAGGTCATTTTCTAATGTTAGAGGGCTGCTGTGGCAAATAAAGATAAAATACTCGCAACTGCGCAGAAATTTTTGCAAAAAAATAATCTGTCTCGAGCTATCAAAGAATACCTCAAGGTTATTGCAATCGATTCTAAAGATGTTCGCAGTCGGCAGAAGCTTGCAGAGTTATATAGTCGGTCCAAGAATATTGAAGAAGCCTTGACTCATTACGAAGTCGTTGCGGCCTATTATGCTGATAATACGTTTTATTTAAAAGCCATTGCAGTGTACAAGCAGATGCAACGTCTGGTGCCTGAAAATTTAAATTATACTTTAAAATTGGCTCAACTCAACGAACAGCAAGGTCTTGTTGGTAATGCCCTGTCTGAATATAGGGCACTCCTGCATGCTTACGAAGTCTCTGAGGAGAATGAGCAGGCTGTAAAAATTCTTGATCGAATGCGCGAATTGGATCCTGAAAATATTACCATCGGGATACGAATTGCTGAGTTTTATGCACGTATTGGTAACGATGCTTTAGCGCATGAATCTTTTGCATGTGTTGAAAAGCAACTCAAGCAACTCTCTAGTTACAAACAATTGCAAAATTTTTACGAACATTTTATGAAGGTTTGGCCTAACGATGTAGATATTCATGTCGGTTATGGTCTTACAATGGTTGAGCATGGAGAGCCTTTGGGTGGTGTTCAGTTTCTGACTAAGCTACAGCGCCAGCATCCTGAAGATGAAAATGTTCTGTTTGCTTTGTCAAAGGGATTTCATCAATGTGCTGAATTTACTCACGAGGTTGAGTGTCTTGAACGGCTGATTGGTTGGAATAAACAGAACCTTGACTATTACCTTTCGATTTTTCGTGCTGCATTGGCTTGTGATGATTCGATGAAGGCCTTAACATATCTTGAACTGGGTAAAGAGTTCTTTTTTGCCGAACAGAGGGTGGCTGAAATTAAGCCATTTTATGAGCAAGTTCGAGATTTACTCCCCGAGAATCGTGATGTTCTGACCTCACTTCATGCGGTCTATGAACAACTGGGGGAGGGGGAAAAATTATTTGATGTTCTTTCATCTGATCTTGGTGCCGAGCAACAATCATCTGATGGTGAGTTCGGCGGCGAGACATTCGAGTTACAGGATACGAGTCCTGCGATTGCGAGCGATATTACATTTGAGGAACTTGAGTTCGACACCGTTAGCAATAATTCAGTAGAGTCTTCTCAAGAAGCTACGTTTGAAGATATCTCTTTTGATTTGGTTGAGGAGGAGGTGGCTTCATCAGGTGAAGAGAATCTCTTTGATTTAAATTTCTCCGATGATGACGTGGCCCATGTTGATATTCAAGCAGATTTAGAAGAGGCAGATTTTTATCTACAGCAAGGGCTACTTGAAGAGGCACAGCAGGTTAGTCAACGCCTTGCCACGACACATCCTGACCATAGCGGTGTAGTGCACCTTAAAGAACAAATTGCTCAACGGCGTGAATCAGCAGCTAGTCAAGCTGTTCCCGATATTGAGTTGAATGGGTTAAGTCAAACAACTGAAGTGTCAATTGATCTTGATTTAGGTGGTATTGATCTTTCTCTTGAGGAGACGAATCCTGTCGAAAGTTTTGATTTTCATAACAGCACTTCTGATATCGAAAACAGTATTGATGAACTTCATGCTGAAACAACAACAGAGCTGAGGCCGGAACTTGCTGACTCTCAACGGGGTGTTGTTACGGTTATTACCGATGATGATACGGAATCTTCTTATAATCTTGGAATTGCATATAAGGAGATGGGATTGCTTGATGATGCTATCGCTGAATTCGATAAAGCGATTAATAGTCCATCGCGAAAGTTGGATTGTATCTCATTGAAAGCAGCGTGCTATGTAGATCAACAAAAATTTGATGAAGCTGAAAGTGTGCTTACATCAGGTCTGAGTGATTCTGCACTAACAATTAAAGATCAAGTTCTTTTGTATTATGAAACAGGTTTGCTGTATGAAGCGTGGCATCGTTATGCTGATGCACTTTCCAGTTACCAAGTTGTGGCCGATAATGATCCACAATTTCGCAGCGTTACGGTTAAAATTGGAGAGTTGAAAATTTTAGTTGATGATAGTGATATGGTTTCAGAAACAAATCGAGTTTCTTATCTTTAATGGATAGATAGTAGGTACCGATTAGGAGGCTGTCCGACAACCTCCTAGCTTGATAGGATTTCTGGAATGGAATATACAGAACATTTTGGTTTAGAGAGAGAAGCTTTCTCGAATGCTCCTGATGCGCGCTTTTATTTTGATAGCGAGCAGCATAGTCAGGCATTGGTGCGTTTTTTACGTATTGTTGATTCCAATAAAGGCTTGGCTGTCCTTGTCGGTGGCATTGGTTCTGGAAAAACAACTCTCGCTCGCCGTCTTCTTGATACCCTATCTGTTGATTTGTATGAGTCCTCTTTACTTGTTATGGTTCATTCTGGTATCACTCCAGAATGGATTTTGACGCGTATTGCTATGCAACTTGGTGTTGTTAATCCTGCTGCCGATCGAATGACAGTATTGAAGCAGTTGTATGAAAGACTTCTGGAGATAGAACGAGAGGGTCGTCGAGCTGTTGTGCTGATTGATGAAGCGCAAATGCTGCAAACACGGGCATTGATGGAGGAGTTTCGCGGGTTGCTAAATCTCGAAATTCCAGGGAAAAAATTGTTAAATCTCATTTTCTTTGGTTTGCCTGAAGTTGAAGAGTGTTTACGCCTTGATGAACCTTTAGCCCAACGTGTAGCTTTGCGTTACTATCTCCATTCGCTAGATGAGGATTCAACTGTTGCCTATATAAAACACCGACTTCAGGTTGCTGGGGCTAAAAATATGCTATTTTCTGGACCTGCTGTTCAGTTGATTTATCGGTACTCTGGCGGTGTTCCTCGCTTGATTAATACGCTTTGTGATAACTGCCTGTTTGAAGCATTTATGCAAAAGCTTCCAGGTGTTGTTCCTAAAATTGTACAAAGTATTGCTGGTGATCTTGGTTTGACTGATCTAAAACATGTTGGTACTCAAAATGGTGTTGATCAACATTTAGGGAAAATTGAGGCGTTGTTAGCTAAGATGGAACAAAAAAGGTAACGATTGTCCTCAAGGTAAGTAATTTAAGGCCGGCTTAGCCGGCCTTTTTTGTCTGACACTGATTAATTTAGGAATTTGTCTCAGCAATGAACTCAAAGATTAAAATACTACCTGAAAAACTGTGCAATCAAATTGCAGCAGGTGAAGTGGTGGAAAGACCTGCTTCAGTCGTTAAGGAGTTGGTCGAGAACTCACTTGATGCAGGAGCCGATGAAATTGTTGTAGAAATTGATCGGGGTGGCAAAAAAAGGATTGTTGTTACGGATAATGGTTGTGGTATGGGCCGTGATGATGTTTTTTTGTGTTTTGAACGGCATGCAACCAGCAAAATTAAAACTGAAGAGGATCTCTTTCATCTTGTTTATCATGGTTTTCGTGGTGAAGCCTTACCGTCAATTGCAGCGGTGTCACGTTTGTCAGTAATTAGCCGCAGTGAAGAGGATGATTGTGGTTTACGTGTTGATATTGTTGGTGGACAAGTAAAGCACACCGATGAAGTTGGTGTCCCCTGTGGAACAATATTTGAGGTGAAGGACCTGTTCTTCAACCTTCCAGCGCGAAGAAAATTTTTACGTACAGATGATACCGAGTTTGGTCATATTTCAGAGAATGTTACTCGACTAGCCTTAGCACACCCCGCTGTTCATTTTAAGTTGATCCATAATGGTCGAAATATCCTAGATCTGTATCGGCAAAATTGTTCTTTAGATCGGATTGCAATGGTTATTGGTCGAACGGTTGTTGATGCACTACTTCCTGTTGAATGTGAACAGGGCACTTTGAAACTGTCAGGATTTGTTGCTCAGCCAACGATTAATCGCTCGACGACAGCAACTGTTTATAGTTTTGTTAATGGTCGCTTTGTTAAAGATCGTGTTTTACATCATGCCATTATGGATGGCTATCGACAGTTGTTGATGAAGGGGCGTTATCCTGTTTGTGTCCTGTTTTTGCAGTTAGACTCAGAAATGGTCGATGTGAATGTTCACCCAACTAAACATGAAGTACGTTTTCACGATCAACGCACGGTGCACCAATTTGTAAGTCAGTCGGTGCGCAATGTGTTGCGTGATTCGTCCCGTGAGATATCATCTATCGTTAGTCCTCCTTTTGTTGCCTCAACAGCTATGGTAGAAAATATTGATCGTGAATCGGTAAGAATTAACCATTCATCTGTCCCACCACTGCAGGAGGAACAATGTGTTTCGAATAATAATCACATTTTTGAAACGACGGTTGACTACAGTGTTGCATCACAACAAGCGCAACCATTAAGTGATGCTGAACAACAAGCACCTGCTCTGCTTGTTGATGACAAGGGATACTTTGAATCATTAATAATTATTGGTCAGTATCATCTGAGTTACATTTTATGTGAGGATGGTGACGATTTAGTGTTGATTGATCAGCATGCTGCGCATGAGAGAATTGGCTTTGAGCGTTTTAAGCAACAATACGCCACAGGTGAGATTGTAACTCAGGAGTTGTTATTTCCCGATATTCTTGAATTAAGCATACGTGAGGACACTGAATTGCGGGAACAACACGATCAAATGAAACGTTTAGGATTTGAGCTCGAGCATTTTGGTGGGTTAAGTTGGGCTCTTAAGTCAATTCCAGCATTTTTGCTAGAAAATGATGTGAAATCAATGGTGTGCGATGTTCTTGCTGAACTAAACTCTGTGGGTAACAGTGCGTTAACTCACGATGCATTTGATGCTGTATTGATCAAGATGGCTTGCCATGGCATGATTCGTGCTAACCAAAGGCTAGAAGTTGTTGAAATGAAGGCTTTACTGCAACAACTTGATGGGGTTGATTTTAATCAGCATTGTCCGCATGGACGGCCGATTTTGCAACGTTTACGATTAAATGATGTTGAAAAGATGTTTCGGCGAATATGATGGTTGATAAAGAGATGCCAATTATTGTTATCGGCGGACCGACAGCATCAGGTAAAACTGATTTTGCTTTAAAACTGGCTGAGCATTACCCTGTTGAAGTGGTTTCAGCCGATTCGCGTCAAGTTTATCGCCAAATGGATATCGGTACGGCAAAGGTCACGCGTGATGAGCAGCGGGCTGTACATCACCATTTGATTAATATTATTGACCCTGATCAGGATATAAGTGTTGCTGATTTTACCCAGCTGGCTCATGTTGCGATCAAAGATATCCTGAATAGAAAAAAAATACCTGTCGTTGTCGGTGGTACGGGGTTGTATATACGAGCCTTGACCGACGGCCTGCTTGATGGCCCAGCTGAAAATGGTGAACTTAGGGCTCAACTGCTTGCTGATGAATCGATGGCAGAGGGTATTCTCCATCAGCGTTTAATTGAAGTTGATCCACTGTTGGCTCATGCTTTACATCGTCGTGATTTGACACGGATTGTACGTGGCTTAGAGGTGTTTGAAGCAACGGGTACACCCCTTTCTGAATTGCAAAAGCAACACGGATTTATGGAGCAGCCATATCGAGCACTTAAATTTGCACTATCGGTTGAGCGCCCATTGCTTTATGATCGAATAAATCGTCGAGTCCATGCAATGGTGGAATCAGGTCTTATTGATGAGACTCAGCTGTTGCTTGCTCGAGGATATGGTGCAGAGTTAAAATCAATGAAGACGATTGGTTATCGGCAGATTGTCGCTCATCTGTGTGAAGGGTTATCCATCGATGACGCAATTAGTTGGATACAACGGGATTCCAGACGGTATGCAAAGCGTCAGATGACGTGGTTTCGTAAGGATAAATCGATAAATTGGGTTGATTGCAACGATGATTTTGTTAGTATTTTGAAATGGATTGATAGATTTTTATTTAATTGAAAGTGAAGGAGTAAGGGACTATGGCGAAAACACCATTTAACATTCAAGATCAATATCTCAATCAGGCACGTAAAGAACGCGTAAAGATCAATGTTGTTATGATGTCTGGTGAACAACTGCAGGGTTATATCAAATCATTTGATAATTTTTGTGTTCTCATCGAAGGTGGAAGTGATTTTCTGCTTTATAAACATGCAATTTCTACCATCACGTCAGCTGACGGTCTGTTTAAATTGCATGGCGGGCGCGATTAACAGTCTAATTGATAACAAAGTTTTATTGAACACAACGGGTCCTCGGCTGAAATTCAGTGGGGACCTGTCTTTTTTAGGAGTATTATGCTTGAAATTGAAGCCGTTATACCCGGTAGCATTGCTGAAGAACTAGATCTTGAAGCGGGTGATTCAGTGGTGTCGATAAATGGTGAGTCCATCTCTGATCAAATTGATTATCAATTACAGGCTCATGGCGAAGAGTTTGTTATTGATATCGTTAAAAAAGATGGTGAATTATGGGAACTCGATTTTGAACGCGATGAAGATGATCCTATCGGCCTTGAATTTGCTCATCCGCAACCTCGGCAATGTTCAAATAATTGTCAATTCTGCTTTGTTCGTCAGTTGCCTAAGGGGTTAAGAAAAAGCTTATACATTCGTGATGACGATTATCGGTTTTCGTATCTGTATGGTGCTTATATTAGTTTAACCAATTTGACGGAAGAAGATATTACACGCATTCTGAAACAAAAATTGTCACCACTGTATGTTTCTATTCACGCAACAGATGTTAAAAAACGCAGTGAATTGCTTGGTCGTGATCTTCCCCCCGTGGTACCGATACTGCAACGGTTGATTGATGGTGGTATTCAACTTCATACTCAGATTGTGCTTTGTCCTCAACATAATGATCATGATTATTTAGACCAAAGTATTGATGATTTGGTTCATCTGTATCCAGGTGTGTTATCGTTAGCTATTGTTCCTGTTGGTTTAACAGGGTATCGTGAAGGGCTTGCTCCTTTACGTGCTTTTACGGCGACAGAAGCTCGTGAAGTACTGATCTCCATTCATGAATATCAAGAGATTTTTATGCAGAAGTATGCCACCCGTTTCGTTTTTGCAGCGGATGAACTGTACCTCAAGTCGGAAACTCCGTTTCCACCTCTTGACTCATATGAAGACCTCGCTTTGCTTGAAAATGGTGTGGGGTTGGTTCCGTTATTTCGTCGTGATAGCATTGATACTGTCAACGAAGCAGGGTGTTTTAAAGGGATCACCGCAACTATCGTAACGGGTGTTTCGGCTTCTGCTGAAATTGAACAATTTGTCGCAGCTCTGAATGAAAAAACTGGGGCAGAATTACAGGTTAAGGTGATCTCTAACCATTTTTTTGGTGGAGATGTGACGGTTACAGGACTCCTAGCCGGTTGCGATATTGTTGACCAATTGGCTGGTATTGATCTTGGTGCAGCTCTCATTTTGCCTGATGTGATTTGCCGTGAAGGTGATGAAGTTCTGCTCGATGATATGAGTTTGGAGCAGATATCTGATCGACTCAATGTCGATATCGCTAAAGTTCCAGCTTCGCCGTGGGGAGTGTTGGAGTTTCTTGAATGTTTAGCACGATCCTATGATTGATGGAGGTTTAGGGATGGAGTCAGCAGCGCAAGTTATTGATCGTTCGATCTTATTGTTAGAACGCGGAGATTCTCATTTGGCCGTCAAACAATTAACGACTGCATATGAAAGTTATCCTGAAAATGATGAAATTCTGGTGTTACTTACAGAAGCTTTATCAGAAACTGGTCGCACTAAACAAGCTCTTGACCTTTTGCTGAAACGTTCAACCGCTGATAGTGTTAGTGATGACGTGCTGTTTGCTCTTGGCGATGAGTACTTTTCGGTCAATGAATTTGGTCAAGCCCAGTCTTATTACAAGCAATTGCTTTTACGTGTTGATGCTGCAGCTGAAGCGTGGGTCCGTATCGGTTTGATCTCGGTTGCTGAAGGGGAGAATGAAGAAGCAAAAAATTGTTTTCTGAAATCACTCGATCTTGATGGTGATACATTGAGTGCGATCAATTCCTTGGGTGATCTTGCTCTTGAAGCCGATGATCTTAATGAGGCAAAGAGTTGGTTTCTTCGCGCCCTTAAAGTTGACGAAGAGGATCCCGAGGCCGCGAGTAATTTAGCCGAAGTTTATTATGATGAAGGTGATTTGGAGCAAGCGAAATCTTTTGCACAGCAGGCCGTTCAGTTCGATTCATATTTTGCACCAGCATGGTTAACGCTTGGATATGTAGCTTTTGACTGTGATGATGAAGATCAGGTTCGTCATTGTTTTAAAAAGTTTTTAGAATTAGAGCAGAGTGACGCTGCTGCGGATATTATTGTTGAAGTGAAGGCGGTCTTGACGGCGCTGAAAGATTCTTAACGGCATGAGTGTTGAAAAAAACAGGCATGAAGCATGGGAAAATCGCTGCCAGCGTTGCGGTCAATGTTGTTATGAAAAAATTGAGTATCGGAGCAAATATTATCTCACCGATATTCCATGTAAGTATTTGAATCTAAAGACAAAGTTGTGCCAGATCTATCCAGACCGGTGTCAATTGAAAGATGGTTGTGTTGCTCTTACCCCTGAAATTATTGCAATGGGTGTGTTGCCACAACAGTGCGCTTATGTTGAATTAATAAAATCATATACCGCCCCTCAGAGCTGGGAAAGTTTGCCTGCTAACATCCTTAAAACGCTCAAACTTGATTATCAATAAATATTTAGCGTAATCTTGCTATTATATTAGTCCTTTGGCATAATTGAATCCTTCTATAGGTTTTGTTTGAACAGGAAAGTGAGGGGAGATGTCAGCCAAGGTTCGTCAATATGTGAGTCTTTTTGTTCTGGGGTCTTTTCTGGTCATTATCGCTTTGTTTGTTTTGGCACGGTTCGTCATTACACCTGAACGTATAAGGACAGTATTTGTACCCGTTGTCGAACGTTACCTTAACTGTGACGTTAATCTAGAAGCGGTTGATGTCAGTCTCTTTTCGGGTGTTACACTCTCCAATCTTGAATTGCTTAATAACGTTGATAGCGCGATGATTCTTGCCGCGGATAAAGTTATTTTACGTTATCAGATCTTACCACTCTTTGTTCAACGCATTGTCGTAGATGAAATTCGGTTGGAACATCCACGTGTTAATGTTGAACGCTATCCGGGTGGCAGCATTAATCTCTACGATTTAATTACCCAAAAAAGAACTGTGCCTGAACGTGCTATGTTGGCAGATGATGATCTATCCTCGCGTATGGATATTCTAATTTCCCATCTTTATATTCAGCGCGGTGAGCTGTTGTTTAAAGATTACAGCTTTAGTTCGGCACCCCATCGATATAAATTGACTGACTTTGATCTGCACTTAACCAATTTTTCCCTTCACAGGGACTTTTCTTTTGAATTGTGGGGAAAAATCAACGGTGCTCCAATTGATGCTGAAGGAACTGTTAATCTCAATCAGCAACGCTATGAACTTGATCTTGTTATTGATCAGCTTGAGATGGTTCCGTTCCAGCCTTATTATCGTAGTGATATCAATGGGCGAATTGATAGCTTAATTCTTAGTATTGATGCTCGTTTCAATGGCCAGCGAGAAACACTTGATTCAGCAGGTGTTGTTCAACTGCAGCAACTCGATTATTCCTCAGCGACGTATTCTGATCTCTCCATACAGGCAAACAAGATTGACGTTCAGTTCGATGTTTTATTCAATCCGCAGCAGCAGATCATTATTAAAAAGCTTCATTTAGATTATGATGGTGTGCAGGCTGATATCGATGGAAATTTGGCGGTTGTGGAATCAATTCCAGAGTTTAATCTTCATATTGCCATGCCAAAATGGTCACTTAGAAAAGGTAACGTGCTATTACCTCGCTCCTTTGCATCTTCCTTTTCAGGCTATGACCTTGCTGGCGACGTTGACCTTGATCTCATATTGCGCGGTCAAGGTTTCGATTTTAAAAAAAATATTCAGAAATCAACGATTACCTTTGATTCTGTTCAAGCCAGCATTGGTGATCTTCGCCCCTCCATCACCGGGGTGATCACCACATCTGGTGATACCCTTGTTGCTGATAATGTATCCGTTGTTTTGGGTGATAACACTCTTCAACTTAACGTGGCGAGCAAAAATATTTGGGCTCGTCGTCCTACTATAAATGCCGAAATTGGCGCTCGAAGTTTTGATTTTAATACCATCTCGACACGGTTACGTTCAGATTTCGGTGACTCAGAAAGTGGTGATGTTAAGTTGACTTCGCGTGAGATGACTGAACCCAGTGGCGTGAAGTTACCATTTGATGTCGTTGGAACATTGTCAATTGATACAGTGACGGTGCAAAAAATTGATTGTTCCGCCCTAAAAAGTCAATTTTCTTTGCGCAACAATATTTTTCAATATGATTCGTTGACCTGTTCTGTTGCCGACGGCACGCTCGATTCGAGTGGTCATGTTGACCTGACACAGCAAGGCTACGCCTATGCGGGACATGTCACGGGACGAGGTTTACAGCTAGCTGAACTGGCGCAAGCCTTTGACACGAACAAGAAGAGTTCTATTGCTGGAGTATTGGCTGTTTCTGTTGATTACAGTGGTGCGGGAACGCAAAAAATACGTGTTCAGCAGAATCTTTCTGGTGCTGGTAACTTTGAAATTGAAAATGGTGTCATGTCGGGTACGGCTTTCATGGACGAGTTGTCGATATTTTTTGGTCTTTCTGCATTTCAAGTTTTCCGTTTTTCTGAGGGCCGTGGCACCTTTAAACTTGATACAGGTGGACAGCTTCATTACGATGCTCAATTTCTAGGCAGTCGGTCACGAATTTACCCTGTTGGTACATGGCAGTATGGTGGAGATTTGGCGGCGCAGGTGGCGGTTTATTTATCCCCCGAACTAGCTATAGAGATTGATTCAGGTTCGAAAATAATACCTTACTTACAACAACGTGATGGTTGGAGCCATATTCCTCTGTCTGTCACTGGAAGGTTTGATGCCCCTCATGTCAATATTGATATTGTGAAGGCCAGTCGTTCAGTTTTGCAGCGCGTTGGCGATATTGTTGTGGATGAATTGAGCGAACATGTTGAACGCGAGTCTGATCCCTCTACGGGCAATGACGGGGTCGAGTTAATTGAATCGGTTCTTGAGGGGCTATTAGGTAAATAATTCGGTTTTACTGCTGGTACAATGGAGAGTTTCGATTATGGTTGATAAACGGAGAAAATTAAGAATTCGTAAAAGAGTTCGGGTCATGTATGGTCCTGAATTTCCATCTAAGGTTGGCTTTACTTCTGATATCTCTGAATCAGGTTTGTGTATTAAATCATTTATTGTTTTCAAACCAGGTGAGATATTGCTCCTCGAAATTGAAGCGCCTAGTGGAGAAATTATTCGACTTGAAGGTCGTGTTCATTGGGCACGAAAAGTACCCCCGAACCTTTTACGCAAGGTAAAACATGCTGGGATGGGCGTTAAAATTATTAATTTCACCAATGGTCGTGAAGTTTATTTAGATCTGTTCCATTCAAATTGAGATTAACCCAAATCTTTTCTACTTGTCGTGATAATTTATTTTCTAGCACCATGTACATAGCAAAACATCTATTCCCGCTCCCCGCTTAATTAATCTTCCGGTAAATACATTAATTGCTATTCTTGTATTGTGACCTGTTGCTGGTTGTTGCATAGCTGTGCTATTTTATTTTGGTTTATATATTGGTTATTCTTTGTTGTTTCTCTCATTTCAGATGAAGTATTTATTATATGTCTCCATTTAAAGAACGTTTAGATAAGTTGTTGGTCGATCGCGGTTTATGTTTATCGCGTGAACGAGCTCGTGCCATGATTATGGCTGGTAAAGTTCTTGTTCGTGATCGTGTTATTGATAAAGCTGGTACCAAGGTTGATTGTGAATCTGAGATCCGTTTGCGTGGAGAGGATATTCCCTATGTTTCTCGTGGTGGGTTAAAACTTGCTGGTGGTTTAGCAGCATTCGCCTTAGACGTTGTTGGTCGTATTGCTATCGATGTTGGTGCTTCAACAGGAGGATTTACCGATTGTCTGTTGCAGCAAGGTGTTAAAAAGGTTTATGCGGTTGATGTTGGCTACGGCCAATTAGCTTGGAAATTACGAGAAGATGAACGTGTTATCAACCTTGAACGGACAAATATTCGTGACTTGACTGTTGAAAAACTTGATGACTGGCCAAACTTAGCTGTAATCGACGCATCATTTATCTCTCTTGATAAGGTGTTGCCACCAACATTGTCTCTCATGGATGTTAATAGTGACATTGTAGCGTTGATTAAGCCACAGTTTGAAGTGGGTAAGGGAAAGGTTGGCAAGGGGGGGGTTGTTCGTGATCCGAATCAACACAATGAGGTCATTGAAAAGATAAAAACTTTAGCTGAGAAGTTAGGTTGTCTTGTCGTATCTGTTGCAGATAGTTCTCTATTAGGGCCAAAAGGAAATCGAGAGTTTCTTATTCATCTTACCTATCGTACTGACGCTACCGAGATTGTAACCAAGTGATAAAGATTTTACATACATCAGATATTGACCTAGGTGCATTGCCTTCATTTACCAATGACTTTAGTGACACGCATCATCAGCACCGACTGGCGACATTTAATGCTCTTATCGACTTAGCTCTTGAGCGTCAGGTCGATCTTTTTGTTGTTTTAGATCATTTGTTTTTTGGTGCAATTCCTGATTCTGAATGGCTTGATGCAGTACAGGCTGGACTGCTACAGCTTGAGGAGCAAGGGATTACAGTTTTACTCTATCGTGGACACACTGATGAGGGTGGCGAACAGGCTATCGATGGTTTGGAGCGTTATTACGTTTCACACAACGGGACTGCACCAATTACGCTGGCTATTGGTGCTGAAACGGTCAATCTGCATCTTTTGCATCTACCGTTATCCCGTGAGACGACACCATCAAGCGCGATACCATGTGAATCGCTGGTTTCTTATCATATTGGTATCTTGTTAATGGCCGTTTCAGGTACAAATTGTTCAAATCCGCACTATGATTTTTTGATTCATCATAAAGAATCAATTCAAGCTTTAAATCATCATTACGTTGCCGTAGGGTATCGTCACGCATCTGAATTGGTGGATGATGGTAACGTTCTTGCTCTTTGCCCAGGTTCGCCTCAGGCAATCGATTTTTCAGAAAAAGGACCTCGGCATTGTGCGCTCGTTATTTTGGATCAACAACGGGTCGAAGTTGAGAAAATCGAAATACAACAATCATTGTTTGATCAAGTTTGCATTGATATTTCAGAGTGTTGCGATGAAAGGGATATATGCGCTGCGGTGGTTGCTCTGGCCCAAGAAGATCTTGTCGTACAGGTTGAATTAGTAGGTCAAATTGAATACCCATTAACGCCAAGTCGTATTGTGAGCCAATGTCATAATATGTTTACCTATTTGGATATTGTTGACCATACCTCACTGATTAATAGCCGTTATTTGAAATCAATGGCAAAAGAAAATACAGTACGAGGAAAACTGGCCCAAGCATTTATAACTATGAATACCAGTACCAATGATGTTGATCAGCGGAGGATCTATGAACTTGCATTACGTGATCTTTTGCACCGATTTAACGCAGTTCAAGCTGAAAATAGTGGGGCTGAATTATGATTCTACGCAGCCTTGAATTGACAAATTTTGGTTTGTTTAACGATAAATCCTACGAATTTCGTCGTGGTATGAATCTTGTCATTGGCCCCAATGAGGCCGGCAAGTCGACAATGATGGAATCAGTTCCTGCGATCCTCTTTGGTTGTAATGAAAAAAAACGTTTTCAACCTTGGGGGCAAAGCGAATCAACCTGTGCAGCCTTGATTTTAGAAAACCAGCGTAATAACGTTTTAATTCAACGTAATATTGATACCGATCATGTCGAGTTAAAGCAATCAGACGACATGTATCAACAGCAAGATCATTTTATTGCTACGCTTGCCGTAGGTGAACACTCGCCGCAGCAATTAGAGTATCGCGAGTATTTATCTAAGACGTTAGGGATTCACGATGAAATGCTTTTTCGTGCGTCAATATTTGTTGGCCAAGGAGATTTCCCTTCAAGCGCTAAACAGATTGAACAGCAAATAAGGATTCTGTTATCGGGTTTTATTCACGGTGATTGTGACCTCGTTCGCCAATCACTTCAGGATGATTATCTGGCCATCACCTGTGAAGATCCTTGGAGTGGTTTGAAGGCATCGCCACGTGAACTCGATGTTGTGAAAGAGTTGTTAGGTGATCTCGATGTAAAACGTGAACAATTCAATCAGTGGTTGCTTGAATCAAAACAGGTACAACGGCAGATTACTGAACTTGAACAAAAACTAGACCGCGATCGGAGTGATTATGAAAGTGGTATTGAGTATTTAATCTGGATTCAGCAACGGTGGCACGCTGAAGGTGATGAGCATCAGCCTAACGCAAGTTCATCAACTGTTGGTGACAGTGAGATTGATAACCAGCCACTGATTACTGAATGCGAGCAGTTAGAAAAAACATTAACAGATGCTGGGTTACCCGCTGAAATACCTGGAGATTTACCTCGCTTGCTCTCCAGCGCTGATGATATTCGCTGTGATTTAGTTTCCCTCCAGCAGCAGATAGTTCCATTACGCAAAGAGTTAAAGGAGATCGCTTTACCATGCTGGAAAAAGTCGCTTCTCGCCACATTGTTGCCACTGCTTGTCGTTGTCGTTTTATGGAATTTTTCTGCTGACAAACACTCTCTCTTTATTGCACTGTTTAGTGCCATTTGTTTGACATTGTGGGGATCGTTTTTAATCCGTTATCGGCAGCAACGATCGTGTCAATTACAGCTTCAAGAGAAAATATCTCAGGTGGAATTAAGGCGCAGCGAGGATCGTTCACGATTAGAAGCTCTCGATGCAGAATTTGAACGTCATGGTTTATCGAGTTCTGCAATTGAGCTTGTTAAAATGAAAAAGATACTCGAAGCACATGAACATATATTGGTACGGTTAAGTGAAATCCGCCATCAACTTCATCAAGGTGGTGCAGCAGACACGTGTCTCGCCGATATGGCCGATTGTTATGAACAGGATGAATGTGGTGATGTGGGCCATTTAACGCCGAGCGATATTCCTGAGGCGGAGGCGAAACTTGCTGATTTAAAAAACACGATACACAGTGATGAAGCTGAATTACTCTCCTTACTTCGTACTGGAGCAGTGTTGCAAGGTCGCTTAGATGACTGTGATAAATTAGACGTGAGTGAGGTTCAACTGCGATCTCGTGTTGCTGAACTTGAGGAGAAAAAACACGTTTTAAGTTGTGCTTATCAGGTTTTAACTGATGCTATTGATGAGTTTCATAGAATAAACCTAACGAAATTAGAAAAAGAGATGGGGAGCTATTTAAATAAGGCAACCCTTGGTAAGTACCGTAGCGTGAAGATACATGATGATTTTTCGGTCTCCCTTGCCGGCATTGGCCGGTGTAGTGATTGGGTTCCTCTAGCAAATCTTAGTCGTGGTACCATTGATGTTGCTTGTCTTGCAATTCGCTTAGCGGTGACCCGATATATAACCCATAATGAATATTTGCCCTTTTTTCTAGATGATGCTCTGGTTAATTTGGATTCAGCACGGCTAATCGATACCATTGATGCGTTAGAGCGATTGAGTGATGACCATCAAATTATTATGTTTACCCACGATGAACGGTTGTATAAATTGGCAGGAAGACGTCGTTGGCATGTGATCTCACTCGGTGAACAACCACAGCGAAAGACAAAAAAACGAAAGGAAAATCGTGACCATGGAAACGAACTTGGTGGACAACTGTCTCTTTTGTAAAATTATCAAAGGTGAAATTCCTGCCGATATTGTTTATGACGATGATAAGGTTCTTGTGTTTAGAGATATTGACCCACAGGCGCCAGTTCATTTACTCATTATTCCACGTCAACATATTGCTCGAATCAACGATATTGGTCCAGCCGAAGCCTCACTTATTGGCCATATCCATCTAGTTGCCGTTGAACTAGCAAAGAAATTTTCCATTAGTGAAACAGGTTTTCGACTGGTTAATAATTGCAATGACGATGGTGGACAAGCCGTCGACCATCTACATTTTCATCTGCTCGGTGGCAGGAAGATGAACTGGCCTCCAGGTTAAGTGGTTCGATACGTCGATTTATTTATTGATTCAGTTTACTGTTGTGTAATGAGGGAATAAATCATGGTGGATGATAAACATAATCGAGAGATGCAAAAGTTGATGGATGAAATTTCAGAACTTTTGGTTACACATCATGGTGGTAGTTTTTCTGACGATGCCCTCGAAAATGGTATCGTTAAGTTGAACGGAGCTTTTAATTTAGCGAAAGAATCCCATTCCGCTCAATTTAGGAAGTCTGGTGAACCTTATTTATTTCACCCCCTTAGGGTCTCTCATCTCGCTGCACGACACTGGATGGGATTTTCCTCAATCATTGCCGCATTGTTGCATGATGTCGTTGAAGACACGCCCGTTACCATTGAAGAGGTGGAGAGTGAGTTCGGTACAGAAGTGGCTTTGTTGGTTAAGGGACTGACAAAAGTTGAAGATGCAGAACTCAGTCGCGAGTTGCTTAAAGAGGAGACCTATCGTAATCAGATCTTGGTGGCGATAAAAGATATTCGTGTCTTGTGTTTGAAGCTGTGGGACAGAATCGATAATTTACGTACTATTGATGCATTAAAACCACAAAAACAAGCCTTAATTGCTGATGAAACACGCAAAGTTTATATTCCACTAGCGCGCCACTTAGGTATGGGCCAAGTTGCCGATGAACTCGATGCTCTGTCACTTTCAGTGCTTTATCCGCGTCGAGCATCTCGGTATCGCCGTATTTTAGAAGAGGTTAAGCGGCGCTCTGAGCCTGCGTTAAAACAGCTCCGTTTGGATATTGTGGCCGAATTTAATCGTCACAAACTCAACATCGTTTTGAATGATACGTGGAGATCCTTTTCCTTGGAGGGAACTCAGCGGGTTACACGGGGAGTGAGTGCCCTCTATACTCTCGATATTCTTGTTGATTCGTCCATGGACGCGTATATGGCTCTTGGACTGATTCATCGCTTGTATCGCCCGATTACCGGTAAATTACGTGACCATCTTAATGCACCATCACAGCACGGTTATCAGGCGATTAAAACGACAATTCAGGCTGGTGAGTACCGCTTGAGAGTGAGAATCACGACACGAAAGCTTGATCGATTTAATCAGTCTGGGGTTTTAGCTCCTGGTTTTGAATTTCGAAAAGAGAACTTCGATGGCTTGATGCGTAGCCTCTTAGATGGTGAATCTGTTTTTGATGTGGATCGATTGCGTCTGGCATCGGCTACGATTCAAGTTTATACCCCTAATGGCGATTCGAGAATGCTTCCTGAAGGAAGTTGCGCCCTTGATTTCGCTTTTGAGATACATGAGAACCTCGGCCTCTATGCCTATCGAGCACGAATTAATGGCCAGACACGGTTACTCAAGACGCCGTTGATGGATGGTGATCAGGTTAAGATAGAAAAAGTTGACTCACTGGCGGTCTTGCCAAAATGGTTAGAATGGGCGATTACGCCCAAGGCACGTAATTCGATTAGACGATGTTTGCGAACTAATTTTAGGGAAAATCAGCGCGATGAAGAATAGGGTTTTATTGATAGGTCTGTGGTGTTTGCTGTTGTTGATTGGTATTAACAGTACTGGTTGGGCCGCCCAGCACGCAACTGTTTTTGTTTATCATCGATTTGGTGATTCCCGTTATTCATCGACTAATATTGAACTCCCAGTGTTTACGCAACAGCTGGAGTATCTAAAGCAGAATGACTATGTTGTTTTACCTTTAGGTGAAATTGTTGATCTGCTCAAACGTGGCGAAGAGCTGCCCGATAAGTGTGTTGCCATTACTGTGGATGATGGTTATTTGACCTTTTTGACCGGTGCGATGCCATTGCTGAAACAGTATGGATTTCCAGCAACTCTCTTTGTTAATACTGATTCTGTTGGTGGTAAGAGTTATTTAAGTTGGGCACAGTTGCGGCAACTTCATCAAGACGGTGTTGAAATTGGTAACCATTCGGCATCACACCCCTATTTTGTTTCCAATGAGGTGAATGGACCTCTTACATGGTATGCCAACTCGTTCGCTGATATCACAAAGGCTTCGGATGCTTTTTCTGATCACCTTGGCGTTAAACCGCAGCTGTTTGCCTACCCGTATGGTGAATACTCGCCACAACTTGAACGATTAATTGAAGAACTGGGTTTTGAGGCTGCCGTGGCACAGCAGTCTGGTGCCATGACAAAAGATTTATCTTTTTATAGCTTACCGCGATTTCCCATGGGTGGGCCATTTGCAACGTTTAATGGTTTTAAGAACAAGTTAGCCATGTTGCCAATGCCCGTGACTGTAAAACTGCCTAAAGGCCCTGTCGTGCAAAAACAAAATCCACCAGTATTAACATTTACGTTGCAGGGCCAAGATATTAATCTGAATAGTTTGCGCTGTTATGTGCAGGGACAGGATCCTGTTACTGTTGAAAAGGTTGATGGCGACCTGTTTCGGGTCGTAGCAAAACAGCCTTTGGCTGGCAGGCGTAATAAATATACTTTAACGGCGCAAAGCCGTGATGGTCGTTGTTGGTACTGGTTTAGTCATTTGTGGGTTAGGCCATAATCAAAGATAATCATGTATGCTGCGATGGTTACTCGAAATTTTCTTTGACGGCGTACGAACGAAAGCGTTGGCAACAAATGTACTCTTTTTTCTTCGTTCAAGTTGCGCTAGTTGCGACAATTTGTTGTAGCTTATCATCGTTTGAATCTCAGTAACATATGCATCACGTCGAGTGGAGTAGTTCAATAAACCTTCTGCCAAATAGAATGCCTGCAGCGGTTGTTGATTGCTGCGCATCATTTCACGCGATGCGCGTAGTTTGGAGTAAGCTCGATGGGTGTTCAGGTTGTTGATATAGGATTGTATTGAATCATTTAGTGAAGAAAACTTTTTGACTTCATACGTTTCTCCTACAGGTCGACCTTTTGGCACGATGCCTGTCCCTGGGGTAAATGTCCATTCACCAAAGATATTATTTGCTAGTTGTGCAAAGCGAGACGTGCCGTATGCGGATTCATTTGCTGCTTGAGCTAAAACCAAAGCGGTTGGTATCATATCTACACGACTTACTAGCTGTTTACGGTGGGTGCTATTGTTTAATGGATCGTGACTAAAGCGATACTCTTTCATTAAACGCTTGATCCAGTCATTATCGCGAGCGGAGAGGGTATGTTCTTTATCGTATTGTGCGAGTAATTGTTGTAACTGGTCCCGCTGTTGCATCACTTTTTCATTCTGTGTTAATACCATCGGTAATAAGCTGAGAAAAAATAAGTGTTTCTTTTGTTTAACATTAGGCACAGTTGATAAATCAGCGGGGAAGTTATGCACCGTAATGTCAGGAACACCCCGGTCCAGTGTTGTCCAGCGATAATCAAATTGGTCAAATACCTGTTGAATTTGTGAGTATGAAGTCGGTTTAACCGTTTGTGGGAGGCTAGCTGATGTTGAATTCTGAATGTCGCAACCACAGAGAAACAAGGTGAATAGATAAATCATTACATGTAAACGTTGTGAGTATGTCATGGAGTTCAACTTTATTTTTAGGTTGTAACAAGGTAGTGTTCTACCTGTTAATTGGATACCAATTTCAAAGCGCGCAACACTATCACAGCTTTTCTTTTAATGCAAGACCTTGAATGTCCGTCATAATTTGTATGATCTAGTTACTGATACTATATTCTATGGTGATATCTTTTTAACTCTTAAGGAAGGTATTTTTAGCAGTATGAAACATTGTTTTGGTGCTAGATTGCAATTCTTTGACTGATGGGGTAAATTCGCGGCTCGGTATCATTAGGCACGTTGTTAATGGAAATGAAATGGTAGTTTCTATCGCTTTTAAAGCAGGTGTGTAGATATTTCTCAGTTTAGATGGACAGGAGAAGGTGTGATGTCAGACGAATTAAAGCCACTACGTGAGAAAATAGATACACTCGATGATCAAATTCTTGATCTTCTCAATGAGCGTGCTCAGGTCGTTATCGATGTAGGTAAAACCAAAAAAAATAACAAAAAATCCTTTTACGTTCCAAGCCGTGAACAGGCAATTTATGAGCGATTAAAGAGTCAAAGTCCGGGACCTTTTCCTGTTGATGCCATTCAACGGGTGTTTAGAGAGATTATCTCTGCCTCCCTTTCGCTCGAACAACCGATGAAGGTTGCTTTTCTTGGCCCACAGGCAACATTTACCCATGTTGCGGCTATGCAGCAATTTGGCTTATCAGCTCAACTTATTCCTCAAAAAAGTATCCCCGCTGTTTTTGAAGAGGTGGCACGTGGCCGTGCTTCTTATGGGGTTGTGCCCGTTGAGAACTCCAATGAGGGGGTTGTGACCCATACGTTGGATATGTTTATGGAGTCTGAGCTGAAAATTAATGCCGAGATTTTGCAAGAGATCTCGCATGATCTGCTGTCAATGACTGCCAATATAGCCGATATTGAACGCGTCTATTCTCATCCACAGGCGTTAGCGCAGTGCCGAAAGTGGCTGGATGAAAATTTGCCAGATGTTCCGTTAATTGATGTCGCCAGCACCGCTGCTGCGGCACAACTTGCCGCTGGAGATCGTAGTGCGGCGGCAATTGCCAGTGCGATGGCGGGGGCTCAGTATGACCTACGTCAAGTTAAAGCCAATATCGCTGATAATTCGAGTAACTTTACCCGTTTTCTCGTTATCAGTAATCAATTGCCTGAGCCTGGAGAGCGTGACAAGACCAGTATCATGTTTTGCATCAAAGATGAGCCGGGTATTTTGTTAAGGATGTTGGAACCTTTCAGTCAGCGTGGGATTAATCTCTCTAAAATTGAAAGTCGACCGTTAAAGAAAAGGGCTTGGGAGTATATTTTCTTCCTTGATATTGAGGGCCATATAGAAAACGAAAATGTTCACGATGCTGTGGAGCAACTCGCTAATTATTGCCAATTTATTAAGGTTTTGGGTTCTTACCCGAAGACGATATGAGTTTAAGCCATGTCTGATGTGATCGTAAAAAATATATCGATTATTGGTGTTGGGTTAATCGGTGGTTCTTTTGCTTTAGCGTTGAAAAATGCCAAAGTGGTTGAGACGGTATTTGGTTGGGATGCCAATCATGAAAACCTAACGTTAGCTGAGCAACTGGGTATTATCGATAGGGCAGGCCCAAGCCTGACTGATGCGGTAAAAGATGCTGATGTTGTCTTGTTGGCTGTTCCTGTTGGTAGCATGCAAGCCGTCGCTCGTTCTGTTTTGGCTCATATGAAATCGGGTAGTATTCTGACCGATACAGGGAGCGTTAAGCAAACTGTTGTTGGTTCCCTCGAACCTTTGGCTATTGAATCTGATGTTCTCTTTGTCGGAGGACACCCCATTTCAGGTACCGAGCGCAGTGGTGCTGCTGCGGCATTTAAAGAGCTCTATCAAGACAAAAGGTGTATTTTAACACCGACACCTAATACCAATAGCACTGCACTGGCAATTGTCGAACGACTTTGGTGTGCTGTGGGGTCTGAAGTGGTCAAGATGGATGTTGTCAAACATGATCGCATTCTCGCGGCGATAAGCCATCTCCCCCATATGATTGCTTATTCGTTAGTGAACTCTGTAAGTTGTTATGATCGTTATCCTGAAAATATTCTCGATTTTTCTGCGGGAGGATTTCGCGACTTTACCCGCATTGCATCGTCAGATCCTGTGATGTGGCGAGATATTGCACTGACTAATCGTGAATCGCTGCTGGAGATGATCACCCAGTTTGAACAATTTTTAGCTGAGTTAAAGCAAGATATCGATCGCGGTGATATGGAGCGCTTGTTTACGTTTTTTCAGCAATCGAAAATAAGTCGCGATGCGATTTTACACCCTGATCCAAAGGAACATTAATTATGACTTTACAGACAAAAATAGTTTCGTCTAGCCAAGGTTTGCGTGGGGAGATAACCGTCCCAGGTGATAAATCTATTTCACATCGCTCTATTATGTTTGGCGCTTTGGCACACGGGAAAACCCATGTTACCGGGTTTCTGCAAGGTGAAGATAACCTGTCCACATTGAACGCATTTAAGTCGATGGGGGTCACGATTGATCAACACAGTAATGGTGAGTTAACGATTCATGGCTGTGGATTGCATGGCTTGCAAGAACCCGCGGATGTTTTAGATTGTGGTAACTCCGGCACAACCATCCGCTTAATGTCGGGGCTGTTAGCTGGGCAATCATTTTTTTCTGTCTTAACAGGTGACCAGTATTTACGTAAGCGGCCTATGGGCCGAGTGGTTAACCCTTTGGCACAAATGGGGGCTAAAATTTCAGGTCGTGAACACGGTCAATGTGCTCCGCTAGCGATTCAGGGCCAACCTTTAACCGCAATTGATTATATTTCACCGGTGGCGAGTGCTCAGGTGAAATCAGCGATTTTATTAGCGGGTTTATATGCCGATGGTGTGACTACAGTTAACGAACCTCATTTATCACGTGATCACTCTGAACGTATGTTGCGCCATTTTGGTGTTGAGGTGGACTCTTTTTCAGGTGGAGCTTCTGTTGCAGGGGGGCAAACCTTGCAGGCACAAGACCTCTTAGTTCCTGGAGATATCTCATCTGCTGCGTTTTTCATGGTGGCGGCGTTGATTGTACCGAATTCAGAGTTACTCATTCGCAATGTGGGCATCAATCCAAGTCGCTCGGGAATTATTGATATTTTACAAGCGATGAATGGTTCTGTTGAGTTGGTTGATCAACGTGAGATGGCGGGAGAACCTGTTGCTGACATCCTCGTCAAAAGTAGTCAACTTAAAGGGATTGAAATTGGCGGTGAATTTGTACCGCGCGCCATTGACGAATTTCCCGTTATCAGTATTGCGGCTGCTTGCGCAGAGGGGACAACCGTTTTTCGCGATGCTCGTGAGTTACGTGTGAAAGAAACCGATCGAATTGCGGCAATGGAGACCGTGTTGCGAGTGCTCGGTGTGTCAGTCGAGAGCCATGAGGATGGTATGACAATTGAGGGATGTGAGCAGTTCTCTGGTGGCCGAGTAAACTCATGTGGCGATCATCGAATTGCTATGAGCTCAGCAATCGCTGCTTTGCGT
>MAXR01000163.1:0-1000 GCA_001751155.1 Desulfuromonadales bacterium C00003068
GCTTTGACCCCAAACCTAAAGGGTTATGACGCGGCTATTAATGCTGGTGTAGATGAGGTAGCCATTTTCGGGTCTGCTTCTGAAGGGTTTAGTCAGAAAAACATAAATTGTTCGATAGATGAAAGTTTTGTTCGATTTAAGCCGATTATGATGCAATCAAAGATCGATATGTGTAATGTTCGTGGCTACATTTCTTGCATTATCGACTGCCCATATGATGGTGATATCAAGCCGGAACAGGTAGTAAAGGTTGCCTTACGCCTATTAGACATGGGGTGTTATGAGATATCGTTGGGTGATACGATTGGCGCTGCCACGCCTGAGAAAACGCACAAACTGATAAGTTCAATGTTGAATTATATGCCGGTTGAGATGTTGGCCGGGCACTTCCACGACACCAATGACCGAGCGCTCGAAAATATACAGGTTTGCCTGGAATTTGGCATGCGAACCTTTGATTCAGCAGTTGGTGGTTTAGGCNNGGTTTAGGCGGCTGCCCTTATGCGGAAGGTGCTAAAGGAAACGTTGATACGGTGTCGGTGGTGAAATTACTGCATGAAATGAAGTTTGAAACGGGTCTAGACATTGACAGGCTCGAAGAAGCATCCATTTTTGCCAGATCCTTGAGCGAGAACTAACATGTCGTATTCAACAATTACATTAAATATTGATCAAGACGGCATCGCGAATCTGATGCTTAATCGCCCAGAAAAACACAATGCCTTGTCGGTTGAAATGATTGCCGAAATTACAGATGCCGCCAAGAGTTTGGAATCAAATTCAGCGATACGCGCCGTAATCCTTTCAGGAAACGGTAAAAGTTTTTGCGCTGGAGGCGACCTCGCGTGGATGAAGGAGCAAATGACAGCTACACGATCGCAGCGCATATCCGAAGCAAGGAAACTCGCGAATATGCTTCACCAATTGAATACGTTACCTATGCCGATAATTGGGAATATTCATGGAAATGCGTTTGGCGGTGGCGTTGGGTTAGTATGCG
>MAXR01000163.1:1014-2816 GCA_001751155.1 Desulfuromonadales bacterium C00003068
CCCGATTAGGTTTGATACCTGCAACTATTAGCCCATACGTTTGCGCAAAAATTGGTGAAACAAACGCGAGATATGCCGGTTTATCGGCACGAATAATACCTGCAGACGAGGCTGTGAAAATTGGCCTTATCACACAGGTCGTAGATGATCTGGAAGCGACCGTAAAAGTGGAAGCGCGCCGCTATTTGGATCTTGCCCCGGCAGCAGTCGCCGCAACAAAAGCATTATTCAGAAGTTTAGGGCCAAAAATTGACAAGGATGTCATCGACCAGACTATCGAAAGGCTGGCCGACACATGGGAGCATCCTGAGGCAATGGAAGGCGTATCGGCATTTTTCGAGAAACGCCCCCCAAATTGGAAGCCCAAATCTGCTACTTGATAATTGCCGTTACACGGTCGAGCATTTGAAGACGACGTTTACGTAAATCCTCCAGATGGAAGTCGTCCATGGGTTCTATATTCGTTTCTCCACGGTGAATTTTGCGTGTAACTTCATGGTACTCGTCAAAAATTCGGGCAAACTCGCCGTTTTCCGCCTTTAGTTCGTGGATTTTGTCTGCGTGCTCGGGAAACATATCGATTAATTCATTTGGTGTGTGGGACAATTGATTTCTCCTTCATCTAATCCATATTGATGATAGGAAAATGCAAACACTGCATCCTTGAGATAGGTCAATTAAATACAGTTTCTTGCATAGACAGATGCCGTCATTTACGTAAAATACGGCACAACAAGATAAGAGGTAAGACATGCGCAGACCGGTTGTCGGCATTATCGGAAACGCCCATTTAGTTGGCGATCAATATACGGTGCAAGGCGTAGGGTTAATGAACCTCGATGCGGTCAGCCGCGTTACGGATGCCATACCGATAATAATTCCGGCACTTCCAACGATCGGTTCAATCGAAGAAATCGTGTCCATTTGTGATGGTTTCGTCTTCACAGGTGGCCGCCCAAACGTCCACCCTAAGCACTACGGCGAAGAAGCAACCGAGGCGCACGGGCAATTTGATTTGGATCGTGACGCCCTGACCTTGCCGCTAATTCGGGAATGTGTCGCGAAATCCNNGTTTTCAGGAATTCAACGTCGCCTTTGGCGGCACATTGCACCCTGAAATTCGCGATTTGCCCGGCAGGATGAACCACAGAATGCCCCCCGACGGCACAATCGAGGAGAAATTCGAGCACCGCCACACTGTTGCCTTAACTCCGGATGGAAAGTTCGCGCAGATTTTTAACAGCGACGAAATTCTGGTGAATTCCCTGCACGGCCAAGGCATCTGTATTCCAGGGGACCGTGTAATAGTCGAGGGCCGCGCGCCAGACAATACCCCCGAGGCGATCTATATCGAAGGCGCAGAAGGTTTCGCGATAGCTGTTCAATGGCATCCGGAATGGAACGCTGAACATGACGAGGTTTCGCGCCCGTTGTTCGAAGCCTTCGGTGCGGCGCTACGCGATCGTTAACCTTGATCCCACTGCCACAGCGCAGGGATAAACCGATAGGCATCGCCGGCAGCAACGACATGCCCAACCCCCGGGAAAGGGAAGTGGTAACTAAGAACAGCCATCCGGTCCGCCGCCGTTATATCCAGCAGTTTCTTGCGCGTAGCAACGGTCGTTTCAGGATCCATATCAATTTGCGCATACCACTCAGGACGCTCCAAACTGACATAAGGGTCGCGAATGGCGTCGCCAGTAATCAACAGACTGTGCCCCTCGCTTTCAACGATCAGCGACATATGCCCCATGGTGTGCCCCGGTGTGGAAATCATCGTAACGCCCGGCACAATCTCGTGA
>MAXR01000164.1 GCA_001751155.1 Desulfuromonadales bacterium C00003068
TGGCGGTTGTCTCCGTTTTCACGATCCGCGCAGGTTTGGGCTCATCCTGTGGCACTCAGGTCAGAATCCACACTCACATCGCCTGCTTAACTCACTTGGTCCTGAACCTTTAACTTCTGATTTTAATAGCCGCTATATTTATGATCTCTCCGAAAATAAGCGTCGCGCTATCAAAACCTTTTTAATGGATAACCATGTTGTGGTCGGTGTCGGTAATATTTATGCGAATGAAGCACTGTTTCAAGCTAAAATTCATCCACAGCAAGCCGCTGGCGAATTGTCACTTGAAGCGTATGAGGCATTGGTTGGAATTGTCAAAGAGGTTTTGTTGAGAGCGATTAAGGCGGGAGGGACAACGTTGCAAGATTTTGTTAACGATCATGGAGCGCCAGGTTATTTTCAACAGCAACTATTTGTCTATGGTAGGGAAGGGCAGCCATGTTTGGCTTGCGGTACTGTGATTGTAAATAAAAAGATCGGACAGAGGTCGACCTTTTATTGCCCCGAGTGTCAATCTACGACTTAAATCAATCAAATTGCAATTGGAAATAGCGGTGCCGATATGTCTTCGTGTGTTGTCCAATGTTGAAATTTATATTTATCTTTTTCCCCGTCTTGATTACGGTCCATTTCTGTAGTGATAAGCACATGATAATAAGGGACACCATCGTCACCAGTTGTAATCAGATATGTTTGTCCTTTAGGGACTGGAAATTCTATCCCATCGGTATAATTGAAAAACGATTCGTTGTCTGTCCAGTATACCTCTTGGAGTAATCGAATATGATGAAGGGTTGCGTAAACAGAAACTATTTTTGCTTTGTCACGATAACCACGATAATTTGGAATTGCAATTGAAGCAAGAATGCCAATGATTGCAACGACTGTCAAAAGCTCAATCAGTGTGTATCCAGCTGCGTTTTTAATGTTATTTATTTTCATCTGGCAGTCCTGACCGATTTAATGTTGATTCTTCTCTCTGTTGAATGATTTTCAATTCATAACTATCATCGTTCAATCTCTGATAATGAAAACGTTTACTTACCTGAAATAACTTATCAGAAATGTATTGAGGAGCTAACACTTTAAGTTGAGCTGGTAGTTTTTCATGAACAGAATAATAGCCATTGATGCCCGATATAATCATCGCATTTGCTAATGCTGTATCTGTTTCAAGGTCGACTTTTGTGGTAACTAATGGCTCAGGTTGATTATATATCGCAATCAACTGTGTTATTCCCAAGACAACCAAGGTTGCAACGAAAAGAATAACTCCTCGTTTTTTCTGTTTTAGAATGGTTTTATTTCGTTCTATTTCATATTCTTTATCACGTTTTTCTTTTGAAATTTTTTCTGCTATAACGACCTCTTTTTTTGTCGCCCGCACAACACAATCACCGCAAAAAAATTGACCACTTTCTTCAATGGCGCACTGCTCTAGAATTGACACCCCACACGCATCACACTTTATATAACGTTGTTGTTCTTGACCCATAAAAACTCCACATAAAACATTAATGATAATTTTATCAAGATAATACGGGATCACATTCCCGTCAAGATTATACTTTTCACAAGACTTTTTCTTGACTTAAGGCCATTTGTTTCGTTATTATCACTAAAATTTTTCACCCTTTTAAGTGAATCCGAGAGGTTTGCAAAGGTTATGGTTGTGATTGTAAATAAATGTACCATTCAAAACATCTACTCAAGTACCTTTTTGCCTACAGTCTATAGGTGGAAAGGTATTTTTTTGTTTAAACGCCGTGTCCCTTTGACATCCCTGCAAGGAGTTTATAATGAGTTCTCCTGAGACCATCCTCCTCGACTCAAATGCTATTATGCGTGCGATGACCCGTATTGCCCATGAGATTCTTGAAAAAAATAATGGTTGTACAAATTTGGTATTGATCGGTATTCGCACCGGCGGTGACCATTTAGCTCAAATGTTACGTCAGAGAATCTTTGATATTGAAGGCATTGAAATCAAGCAGGGTGCTGTGGATGTCACTATGTACCGTGACGATATTTCGAACGGAGTTGTTCGTCCCATTGGTAAAACAGATATCCCTTTTGCGCTGGATAATTGTCATGTCATTCTTGTTGACGAAGTTATCTATACCGGCCGCACGATTCGAGCAGCAATGGATGCACTAACTGACATTGGGCGCCCCAGCAGCATTCAACTGGCTGTATTGATTGATCGCGGTCACCGCGAGCTTCCTATCAGGCCAGACTTTGTTGGTCGCAATGTTCCATCATCACGGGAAGAGAAGATCGAAGTGGTTTTTGATGACACTCTTTATCCAACAAAAGTTCGCTTAATCAAACCATAAAGTTTCTGTCGTAAAGACGCACACACAACATATGCAATACAGTGATCAAAAAGGGGACAGGACATGACATTTGCACACAAGCACATCATCGGCACCCAGCAGTTATCAAAAGAGGATATTGAACTGATCCTCAAAACGGCAGAAAGTTTCAAAGAAGTTAACCAACGCGAAATTAAAAAGGTACCGACCCTTCGTGGTAAGACAATTGTCAATCTGTTCTATGAAAATAGCACACGAACTCGTACTTCATTTGAGTTGGCCGGCAAACGGATGTCTGCTGACACCATCAATATTTCAGCGTCTGGATCCTCGGTATCAAAAGGGGAGACTCTTGAAGATACCGCTAAAAACATTGAAGCGATGGATGCTGATGTCATTGTTATGCGCCACTCCTGTTCAGGTGCTCCGGATTATTTAGCAAAACGACTGACGAAGTGTTCAGTTGTTAATGCTGGTGACGGTTTTCATGAACATCCTAGTCAGGCCTTGCTTGATCTTATGACTATCAAGGAGCACAAAGGTAAAATTGACGGATTAACCGTTGCCATCATTGGTGATATTGCTCGTAGCCGTGTGGCACGTTCCGATCTTTACGCACTCAAAACAATGGGGGCTACTGTTCGCTTAGCAGGCCCTCCAACCATGCTGCCACCAGGTCTCGAAGAGATGGGCGCAGAAGTGTACACCGACATCAATAAAGCCATTAAGGATGCTGATGTGGTGATTATGTTGCGCATTCAAATGGAACGAGAGGGCGGTAATACCCTTATGCCAACCTTACGTGAGTATGCACAATTCTTTGCTCTCAATACTGAGAATATCAAGTTGGCTAAGCCTGATGCTATTGTCATGCATCCTGGACCTCTTAATCGTGGCGTTGAGATTTCATCTTATGTTGCGGACGGCAATCAAAACGTGATTCTTGAGCAGGTTGAGAACGGTGTCGCAATCAGAATGGCACTTTTATACTTGTTAGCCGGTGGTTCAGAAGAATAAAACATCTGCGAAGTAATAATTTATTCGAGTTAGTGTTATTCACACGTAAAGAGGTTTGACATGAAAATATTAATCAAAAATGGTCGCATAATTGATCCATCACAAGAGATTGATTCTAATTTAGATATATTGATTGAAGAGGGCTGCATTACGCAACTTGACAACGACATCGACCCGCTCGGTATGGATGAAGTTATTGATGCCAACGGCTTGCTGGTGACCCCCGGACTGATTGACATCCATGTCCATTTACGTGATCCAGGCTATGAATATAAAGAGGATATCGTAACAGGTACACGATCCGCAGCTGCGGGTGGTTTCACCTCACTGGCATGCATGCCAAACACAAATCCTGTCAATGATAATAAGGCTCTCACGGCCTACATGATTAACAAGGGGAACACCGAGGGCAGTGCCAATGTATACCCTATCTGCACTATCACTAAATCACAAAAGGGCAAATCCCTGGTTGAGATGGGTGATTTAAAGCAAGCGGGTTGCGTTGGTTTTTCTGATGATGGCCTCAATGTTGATTGCGGTGAAGTCTTACGACGGGCAATGGAGTATGCGAGCGGATTCGACATGCCTATCATTGCTCACGCTGAAGATAAAGCAATTAAGGCAGGCGGAGTCATGAATGAAGGCCGAGTATCAACTGAACTTGGTCTGACTGGAAATACATGGGTTGCTGAAGCCGTTACGATTTCACGTGACCTGATGTTAGCTGAACTAACAGGCGCGCGATTACATGTTTGCCACATCTCAACACGTCGTGCTGTTGAAATGATTCGTGAAGCGAAGAACAAAGGGGTTCGCGTTACTTGTGAGGTCACTCCTCATCACTTCACCCTCACTGAAGAAGCAGTCCGTGGTTATGATGTTAACGCAAAGATGGGACCACCTTTACGCACCGCTGATGACGTAGCGGCCATGAAAGAAGGTTTGGCAGATGGAACCATTGACGCGATAGCGACTGATCATGCGCCTCATCATATCGACGATAAGAATGTAGAGTTTAGCGTTGCAGCATACGGCTTAGTTGGTCTGGAAACAGCTCTTCCGTTAACATTGCGACTTGTTGAAGAGGGCGTGCTGACACTCAGCGAAGCGATTCATTGCCTCACAGACAAACCAGCACAGGTTCTCAATATTCCGCGTGGAACATTGAAGGTAGGAGCTCCTGCCGACATTACCATTATTGACCCCGACTTGCAGTGGACGGTTGATACAAAGACGTTGCACTCTAAAGCCCACAATACACCATTTCAGGGCTGTGAAATGACAGGGGCGGCGATGCTAACATTGAGAGATGGAAAAACAACTTTCGAACGTAATTAATACACTAATAGTTCATAACAACACGAACATTCAAAACGAATAGGAGTACACCAGAGCATGAAAGCAATTCTGGCTCTAGCAGATGGCAGAGTTTTTCACGGCCAACATATTGGATCTGAAGGTGAAACCTTCGGTGAGGTCGTTTTCAACACCAGCTTAAGTGGCTATCAAGAGATTCTTACCGATCCATCCTATTGTGGTGAGATCGTTACCATGACCTATCCCCTTATTGGTAATTGCGGCATTAATTCCGAAGATGTGGAGTCCGAGCGTCCTCACCTTTCAGGACTCGTGGTGAAAGAGTGCAGTGAGTACCCCAGTAACTGGCGCTCAGAAATGACCCTTAACGAGTATTTGAAAATCAACAACATTGTTGGAATTCAAGGCATTGATACCCGTGCCTTAGTCAAGCATATTCGCGACCACGGTGCTCAAACAGGAGTTATCTCTTCAACCGATCTCGATGTTGACAGTTTGGTTGCTAAAGCAAAACAAGCACCTACTATTGTCGGTCGCGACCTTGTAAAAGAGGTAACGACTGACAAAGCCTACAGTTGGACTGAATCACTCTGGGACCTAGAAGAAGGGTATCAATCTAATACTGGTACGCCACAATATAAGGTTGTTGCTTACGATTTTGGTATTAAGCGTAACATCTTACGTAACCTTGTTGCTGCAAACTGTGAGGTCACAGTTGTTCCAGCAACCATGCCAGCAGATGAAGTTCTTAAAATGAATCCAGATGGAGTCTTTTTAAGTAATGGTCCCGGTGATCCCGAACCAATCGAGTATGCTCAAGAGAATATTCGCCAACTTCTCGGCAAGGTTCCGCTGTTTGGTATCTGCTTAGGCCATCAACTTCTATCCATTGCTCTAGGTGGTAAAACGTATAAATTGAAGTTTGGTCATCGTGGTGGCAACCAACCGGTGCAGCAACAGTGCAACAAAAAAATTGAGATCACATCACAAAATCATGGCTTTGCCGTGGATGCAAGTACCCTTGGTGCGGATGTGAATGTTACTCATATCAACTTAAATGATGACACTGTCGAGGGTATTAGTCATAAGCCCTCTTCGGCATTCTCGGTGCAATATCACCCTGAAGCATCCCCTGGGCCACACGATGCACATTATCTGTTTGGTCGCTTTATAGAGATGATGGATAACTTCAAGAAAAACGTGAACTAAGGAAACCTAAATGCCTAAACGTACTGACATAAAAAAGATATTAATCATTGGGGCGGGTCCAATTGTTATCGGTCAAGCATGCGAGTTCGACTACTCTGGAACTCAAGCGTGTAAAGCTCTTAAGGATGAAGGGTATGAGGTTGTTTTACTCAACTCAAATCCTGCAACAATCATGACCGATCCTGACTTTGCCGATAGAACCTATATTGAGCCAGTTACACCTGCGGTTCTTACGAAGATTATCGAAAAAGAGCGTCCAGATGCTGTCCTGCCAACCCTTGGTGGCCAAACAGCACTCAATGTTGCGGTAGCGGTGGCTAAAGACGGTACCCTTGAAAAGTATGGTGTCGAACTTATTGGTGCCAAGTTGCCCGCTATTGAGAAAGCGGAAGATCGTACGCTTTTTAAGCAAGCTATGGATAACATTGGCGTTGCCGTGCCTCGCTCAGGTTTAGCACACAACTATGAAGAAGCGATGGTCGTCGTTGAAGATATCGGTTTCCCCGCAATCATTCGCCCTTCATTTACCCTTGGTGGCACGGGTGGTGGTATCGCTTACAATCGCGAAGAATTCGAAAAAATGGCGGTAACAGGCATTGATGCTTCACCAACTGATGAGATTCTTATTGAGGAATCAATCATTGGCTGGAAAGAGTATGAGCTTGAGGTGATGCGCGATCTTGCCGATAATGTTGTCATTATTTGCTCTATTGAAAACTTTGACGCGATGGGCGTTCATACGGGTGATTCCATCACTGTAGCACCAGCGCAAACGCTTACCGATAAAGAGTATCAAATTCTTCGCGATGTTTCTCTTAAGATTATTCGTGAGATCGGCGTTGAAACAGGGGGGTCAAACATCCAGTTTGGTATCAACCCTAAGGATGGTCGACTCGTTGTTATTGAGATGAATCCACGCGTTTCTCGTTCTTCAGCTTTGGCGTCAAAAGCAACGGGTTTCCCCATTGCGAAAATTGCGGCGAAACTGTCCATTGGTTACACCCTTGATGAAATCAAGAACGACATCACTCGTGAAACCTACGCAGCATTTGAGCCATCAATTGACTATGTTGTTACTAAGATTCCTCGATTCACTTTCGAAAAATTTCCAAGCACTGACCCAACCCTGACTACTCAGATGAAATCAGTTGGTGAAGCGATGGCAATTGGTCGTACCTTCAAAGAGAGTTTTCAAAAAGCTCTGCGTTCCATGGAGATCGATTCTGATGGCTTCGAAAGTCGTCTTTTTGACGGGCCAAGTGATTACAAGCGTCCCCTTAGTGAACTCGAGACAGAAGAAATTCGCGAAAAATTGCGCGTTCCTAACTCGGACCGCGTTTGGTACCTTGGTGATGCCTTACGCATTGGGATGCCTATTGAAGAAATTTACAAAATCAGTGGATTTGATCCCTGGTTTGTATTTAACATCCAGCAGATCATCAACAAAGAGTTTGAGCTCTACGCAGCCAAAGAGGACGTTCTTTCTGCCTCAGAAGCAGGACTTGAGCTTTTACTTGCTGCTAAGAAAATGGGTTTCTCTGACCGTCGTCTAGCTGTTCTTCTCGAATGTAGTGCGAGCGATGTCCGCGCATTGCGCCACAATAACGATATTCGACCTGTTTACAAACGTGTCGACACCTGTGCGGCAGAGTTTGAAGCCTTCACTCCGTACATGTACTCAACCTACGAAGAAGAGTGTGAAGCAGATCCAACCGACAAGAAAAAAATTATGATTCTTGGCGGCGGACCAAACCGTATTGGTCAAGGGATTGAGTTTGATTATTGCTGTGTACATGGTGCTTTTGCCCTCAGCGAAGACGGCTATGAAACCATCATGGTTAACTGTAATCCTGAAACGGTATCAACCGACTATGACACCTCAGATCGACTCTATTTTGAACCACTGACCTTTGAAGATGTGTTGGAAATTGTTGAAGTTGAAAAACCAGTCGGTGTAATTGTACAATTTGGTGGACAAACACCCCTTAAGCTTGCCGTTGCCCTTGAAGAAGCTGGAGTCCCTATTATTGGTACGAGCCCTGATGCCATTGACCGTGCTGAGGATCGTGAGCGATTTAAGGAATTGCTTAACAAGTTAGATCTTAAACAACCGGAAAACGGCTTAGCACGTTCTTTTGAGGAAGCAGAAATTATTGCTGAAAGAATTGGCTACCCAGTTGTCGTACGTCCTTCCTATGTTTTAGGTGGTCGTGCTATGGAGATCGTTTATGGGATCGAACAATTACGCAACTATATGAAATTTGCGGTTAAAGCGTCACCTGAGCATCCAATACTCATCGACAAGTTTCTCGACAATGCGATTGAGATGGATGTAGATGCCCTATGTGATGGAACTGATGTCGTCATTGGTGGCATTATGCAGCACATCGAAGAAGCGGGAATTCACTCTGGTGATTCAGCATGCTCATTGCCCCCATATTCTTTATCCGATAAACTCGTAGTAGAGGTGAGGCGACAAACGATCGCTTTAGCTCTTGAGTTAGGCGTTATTGGCTTAATGAATATTCAATTTGCCGTGAAGGATGGGGAGGTTTTTCTCATTGAAGTTAATCCTCGTGCGAGTCGTACTTCACCGTTTGTGTCCAAAGCAACGGGACGTCCCCTAGCGAAAATTGCCGCGCGACTCATGGGCGGTAAAACCCTTAAAGAGCTCGGTATTGAAGGTGATGTGGTACCAAAGCATGTTGCGGTTAAGGAATCGGTATTCCCTTTCGCTAAATTCCCTGGCGTTGATACCCTTCTTGGGCCTGAGATGAAATCCACAGGTGAAGTTATGGGGCTCGACATGGACTTTGGTAAGGCTTTTGCTAAAGCCCAACTCGGGGCTGGTGTAGTCCTACCCTTGGCGGGTAAAGTTTTCATCAGTGTTAAAGAGAGCGACAAGCCTCGTGCTGTTCTCATTGCCCAAAAACTTGTTGATGCTGGCTTTACTATTATTGCAACCAGCGGAACCGCCGCAACCCTTGAACAACATGGTATTGCCGTTGAACAGGTGAACAAGGTGAAAGAGGGTCGTCCTCACTGCGTTGATGCTATTAAAAATGGCGATGTCGCAATGGTTTTCAATACAACATTTGGTCCGTTATCCATTGCCGATTCATTTTCTATTCGTCGTTCGGCATTGATGCATAGCGTTGCGTATTTTACGACAGCAACGGGAATGGATGCCGCAGTAGACGGTATCATGGCAATGCAACGAGAAAACCTTGACCCGGTCGCTCTACAAGAGTACACTTTCTAAACCCTGAAACAATAAGTACAATTTAATAAAAACTTCAACAGTTGCGGGTAGTAACACTACCCGCAACTTTTCTTTTTTTGAAAAGGAAAAAACAATGTCTCAATCTGTCCCTATGACACCCGAATGTTATGAGCGACTACAAGAGGAATTGAAAACAAAAGTTCGCGTGGAGCGTCCGAAGGTTGTTCAAGATATTGCAGAAGCACGCGCTCATGGTGATCTCTCTGAAAACGCAGAATATGATGCGGCAAAAGACCGCCAAGGTCATATTGAAGGTCGAATTCTCTATCTTAATGATAGAATAGCTCGAGCTGAAGTCATTGACCCAAAGACCATGGTATCTGATAAAATTGTCTTTGGCGCAACAGTGACATTATTTGATATCGACCAAGAAGATGAAGTGGTCTATCAAATTGTTGGTGAGGACGAAGCTGACATTAAACAAGGGAAAATTTCAGTCACTTCTCCAGTAGGGAAAGGACTCATTGGTAATACTTTTGATGATGAAGTACGGATCAATGTCCCCTCTGGAATTAAAATTTATGAAGTTTTAGACATCAAATATATTTAGGTTTTATTAGCTATGATTGAAAAAAATACTAAGATGACTGAAGTTTTGCAGATGCACCCCAACTCTGTCCACGTTCTGGCAGAATTTGGCCTATGCTGTTCAACCTGCTCAGGTGCTCGTCATGAATCAGTTCAACAAGGTGCGATCAATCATGGCTTAGATGTCAATGAGTTACTCGAAAAGCTTAATGCTTTATTGTTAGATCATGAAGAATAGCCTCCCAATCTGACAAAACGTATGACAAATTTGCAAACACATAGCATTAACCTACACGCCCCTTTAAGTACGCTTAAAGGGGTTGGTCCAAGTCTCACTCAAAAACTAACTCGCCTCAATTTACACACCATTGAAGACCTCCTTTATTGTTTGCCTCATCGTTACGAAGACCGACGTGAAATTAAAAGCATTGCCAAGCTTCCCGTGAATGAAGTCTCTGTTTTTAAAGGGATTATTCGCAGTGCCGATGAAGTTCAAGTTGGTCGAGGTAAAAAACGAGTCTTTGAAGTTCTTGTAGAAGATGGCAGTGGTCAAATCCTCCTTAAATGGTTTCATTATCGACGTGATTGGATGAAACGTCGCTATCAGCATGGGGCAAATATTATCGTGGTGGGGGAGGTAAAATTTTTTTCCTCTCATCGCGAAGTGCTTCACCCTGAAGTTGAATTTTATGCAGGTGGTGATCTCCCGAGCAGTCAGTGTCGTATTTTACCTGTCTACCCTTTAACTGAAGGGCTGAGTCAGAAACAGATGCGCAAATTCTGTCAACAAGC
>MAXR01000165.1 GCA_001751155.1 Desulfuromonadales bacterium C00003068
TCGACATAAGAGAGCACTGAATTTGTGGTGCCGAGGTCAATACCAATACAGTAGCGTGGTGACGGTGCCATGTTTAATGCCCCCTGACGTTAAATTCAATTTTCCAGCGTTGGCCCGATTCATCATGTTGCATCCACAGCTCAAGAGTGCCAAGGTCGGTGATGTGGCTATGGAGGGTAACGGGAATGCGTTGCGACGGTTGACCAGCGATGGGTGGTAAGGTGATTTCAAGTTGTGACGTTTCTTCGAGTTCGTCTGTCGTTTCGAGTTGATCGCCAACTACATCACCGGCGCGGACACTGGAGCTGAAAAAGCGGAAGTCGACAGGTTGACCCGTCATCAGGCCAAATTGCTGCTTGGTTAAACTGAACTCTGCGCCCTCTTCCATCCCTTGCGGGACAACGCATAATGCTTTAAGGGCTGGGATGAGTCCGGGGATAGCAGGCATGGAGCTTTCAAGGCCGATGTAGTAGGAGCGGGCGGTTCCGGCTTTGATCCGTATGCCATCGCCATTGGCAATTGAGGCAGTATAAAATGCGGCTCCCTTGGCAACAGCGAGATCGAAGTTTGCCCCACCCAGCTCGCGCAGTGGTACATCGCCATTAAACTGTTGCAGTATGTTGACAACGCGCTGGCGAATCGGTTGCGATTTAAATACGCCACCGTTGAACAATACGGCACTCGGTCGAATATAGCGCAGCCCATTGTGCTGGCCTTGGGTTACGGTGGCCAAGGGGGAGAGCGCAGAGTTTGAATCGGAGTTGGCTTGGCTGCGAACGAGGAATTGAGCGAGGTGTTTACTGAGAACGGGGTCTGTCGCATAGTTGAGGCCAGACTCTTGTAGTCCCGATTGNNAGGTAGGAATCCCTCTAGTACAATCGCTGTCAGTTGCTCGCGGCTCAATTGGGTGGTGATCGTTTTGGCTAACAGGCTCGATCCGCGGCTCGGAATAGAGATTGGATAACTCTGCAACGCGTCATTGTCGAATAGCTGTTCCTTGCCAAGGCGGCAGGAGAGAGTGAGAGATGAAAACTGTACCGAGTCTATTTTGGTGCCGCGACCTTCGAGTTCTGCCTTGAGGGTATAGGCTAAAGCGAGATCCATATTGTCGCCGCCGAGCAAAATATGATCGCCAACGCTGATCCGCTCAAGTTGCAGCTCGCCATCGTCTTGCGATACGGCAATTAAACTGAAATCGGCGGTGCCGCCACCAATATCACAGACCAAAATAATCTCGCCGGCGCTAATCTGTTGTCGCCACTGTTCGCCACTTTGATCAAGCCAGTGATAAAATGCTGCTTGCTGTTCTTCGAGTAACGCCACTTCGCCCCAGCCTGCCTCGGTGGCGGCTTCGGCCGTTAGAATTCGAGCGACTTCATCGAACGATGCTGGGACGGTAATTGTCACCTTGCAACGTGAGAGCGTGTCAGCGGTGAGCGAGTAATCGGGGTGATCAAGTAGCGCGCTACGCAGGTGGCGTAACAGCTGAACCTGAGCCTCAAATGGCGAGATCATCATATTGTCGAGCTGTGACTGCCACGGCAACAGAGGTTTTTGTGGATCATGGTGATGTTGGCATAACCACGATTTCGCCGAGGTGACCAGTCGCTGCGGAGACCGAAAGCCATGTTCGTTGGCAAACAGGCCAATCACATGAGCTGGAGCTTGCTCTTGCCACGGTAACGTTGCAAAGCTGCGCTGCTCTGGCTCGCTACACAGATAGAGTGCCGAAGGAAGCGTGGGTTTACGCGCGCTCGCCGTCGCCGACGTGAGTTGTTCAACTGTGAGTATCTGTACTGGCGTTGATGGCGTTGAACCGTCAAGCGCGGTGAGAGCGAGAGCGGAATTTGATGTGCCAAGATCGATACCGATCGCATACAGCGTGTCCATAGGTTTTACCTTTTAGTTAATTTCGACATCCGCTGGTGCCATGATAGTGCGAGCTACTTCGATGTGTTCTTCGGTGTTAACCACTTGCGGCAGATTGACTCGGGTTGTTTTCCAGCCGCGATGAAGAACCTGACCCACAAATGGAGCAGCTTCGGGAACTTTACCGATCAAGCGGTACGAATGGCTATCGTAGTTATCCGCCAGAGTAATGCTTTCCATCTCTTCACCTGTGAAAACGGTTTCGATGGTAAAACTGTCCTGCATCACCTCACAACATCCCTGGTGGACAATTCGCGCCGCAGCGCCAACCGATTCATTATCATAGGCGGCAATATCGTCCATAATAAAATCGAGCAAACGTCCCTTCTCTTGTAGTCGAGCGACAAACTGAACCACTGCTGCATCACAGCTTTGTTCGGTGGTTATGGCCGTTGCTGCTGCAGGCTGTTCCACCTTTTCTGGCTCGGTTATTTCTATTTCTGTTTCTGTTTCTGTCGCTTGTTTGTTTTTGCCAAGTGTTAGTATTTGCAGGATGAGCAATAAGGTTGGTGTTGCAAGCGCAGCGATTTGCATTGGAGCTAAAAACTGCTCAGGTATTGGGCTGTATAAAAGAGTGCTGATTAGGGCAATAGTCAGAAGGGTTAAAAATGTCATGGGTAAACTCCTCTAGGGCATGTGTAGACGTCACTAAGTCTTTTTTTGAAATCATAAAATAAGCACTGAACAGCGAAACATACCATCATAGCGAAGAGTTTTCGAATACATAATTAAAGATCGGTAGTTTTAGCTGTTGAGGAAAGCGTAGTTTTTATTCTTTGAGGTGGGCGGGGAGTTGAGGATTTGACAGCTAGAATAAAAAAAAGCTACCTGGGGGGAGGTAGCTGTCGGTATAGCAGCGAGCGAAAGGAGAGTGTTTGAGGGGCACTCTACTGCTCAATAGTCACTTCTAACGCGCTCATTCTGTAATTGTAGGGCCGTTGTGTGTCGATGCCCAACTCTTTGAGAAGTTTTGCGACAGTGTTTGGTTTTTTACCGATAATCTTTTTTAGTGGAATGGTGATTGACATAAGCTTTATCCTCCTGTATCACAACGCTCTTTAAGTATGACAAGAATGGTTATCCTTGTCAACGTTGAATCATATTTAGTTATTTAGTAAAGGTTCTCTTTGCTTTTACGTCTGTGTCTTCGATACACAATTAACGACTAATAGTGTAATAGATAAGCATGATGTGTGCCATATTTAAGTTCTTGCTGGTTTATCGTACATGTCCCCGTATTTATTAGTATTTTTACGTTTGAGCATTGCCGTTTGATTGTGGTGAACAGTTTCACTGTGCCATATTGGTAAAATCGCCATGCATGGTACTGTGAAATAACGATACAGTTGCCTAGAGTTAGGGCGGTCAGTGCGGACTCTTCTGTGTTCTAGGTGGCCGATTGCGCTCGACAAAGAGCTTTGAGCTGTATTATTATAACCAATTGATGTTTTGGGTGTGGTTCGTTGGTTTAATCTAGTTTTTTTATTGGAAGTTGATATGAATTTAATTGCGACACTCGGAGCTGAAACTCTTCGTGTTCTTGAATCGTTGGGGCGTTTTGGGCTGTTTTTGTTGACCTGCCTATATTGCGCTGTCACGCCACCCTATAAACTAGCACCTATTGTGCGTCAAATCCGTTTCATTGGTGCGCACTCTCTGTTCGTTATCTCTTTTACTGGATTATTTACTGGCATGGTTCTTAGCCTTCAAGGTTATTACACCTTGGCGAAGTTCGGTTCGGTTGGATTTCTCGGTGCCGCAGTTTCTTTAAGCTTAATTCGTGAACTAGGTCCTGTAATTGGGGCACTGATGGTGATTGGTCGTGCCGGTTCAGCTATCTGTGCTGAAGTTGGCATTATGCGTAATAGCGAGCAGATCGATGCGCTAGAGTGTATGGCCATCGATCCTTACCGGTACCTCATTGCGCCCAAATTAATTGCCGGTTTAATCGCTATGCCCCTGTTGACCTGTGTGTTTGATGTTGTTGGCATCTTTGGTGGTTTTTTGGTTGGTGTTCAGCTGTTCGATGTCAGTGCTGGCGCCTATTTTCAGGGGATGTATTCAAGCGTAGGCTGGCACGACATTGAGATGGGCTTGGTGAAGTCGGTTGTTTTTGGCTTATTGTTGGTGTGGATTTGCGCCGCCAAAGGATTTTTCCTTCATCTTGAACGCGGTGGTGGTTTTGGTGCTGAAGGTGTGAGCCGCACGACCACTAGTGCCGTGGTTATCGCTTCTGTTTCTGTTCTGGTCTGGGATTACCTGATCAGTGCCGTGTTGCTGTAGAGTGAGGGGATAGCCCGTGGGAATGAAACCATCAGAAATTGTCATTGAGCTAGATAATGTCGAGAAGTACTTTGGTCAGCAAAAAGTCTTGGACGGTGTCTCACTTCAGGTTCGCGCTGGCACCACAACCGTTATCGTTGGTGCCAGTGGTCAAGGGAAGAGTGTCATTCTGAAACACATGTTAGGCTTGATGCGCCCCGATGCAGGGCGAGTCGTTGTCTTTGGTCAGGACTTAGCTCAATCTAACACCAATCAGTTACGTGATATTCGAAGTCATTTCGGCGTGCTATTTCAGAATGTTGCCCTGTTTGATTCCATGTCAGTTTATGACAATGTTGCACTGCCATTACGCGAGCGCACTCATAAGAACGAAGCTGATATTCGCGTTAATGTCGAAGAGAAACTGGCGCTTATGGGGCTAGAAGATCATGGTGAAAAATTTCCTGCACAGCTCAGTGGTGGAATGCAGAAACGCGTTGGTTTAGCTCGTGCTTTGGTGTTAAATCCTAAAGTTGTTTTTTTTGATGAACCAACTACTGGGCTCGATGTTAGCAAAAGTAATGAGATCTACCGCCTATTTTTTGAAACTCAAGTTCGATTAAATTATACCGCCGTTATTGTTAGCCATGATGTACCGAAGATCTTTAAGCTTTCGGACTCTGTTGCTTTAATGGCTGAGGGAAAACTTCAGGGGTGTATGTCTCCTGAGGCGTTCCAATTATCTGATAATCCATTGATCCGATCCTTTGTCCTTGAGACCATGGGGCCGATTTATAGTAGTGAAACTGAGGAGGCTCTTCTGTATGAAACGCTTTAATGCTGAAATTGTCGTAGGTTTATTTATGCTGATTGGTTTCAGTTGTTTTGCTTACCTTTCGGTAAAGTTAGGTGATGTTGATCTGTTTGGCAGCAATAGCTACCATGTCGAAGCCCGTTTTGGCTCAGTTGCTGGACTTAAGCTTGGTGCAAACATTCAAATTGCCGGCGTCAGCGTTGGTAAGGTCTCTGCGATAGGGCTTGATCCTGTGAGCTATGATGCCCTAGTGCAGCTTGAGATTGACCCTGAT
>MAXR01000166.1 GCA_001751155.1 Desulfuromonadales bacterium C00003068
TGGAAAATGATTTGACCTATCAGGTGACCTTGGCGGAAGGACTTAATACCGGTCTATTCATGGATCAACGTGAAAATCGACGCGATTTGATGTCTCGGGTGGCGGGTAAAAAAGTACTCAACCTTTTTGCCTATACGGGAGCATTCTCGGTTGCTGCTGCAACAGCAGGTGCTAGCAAGGTGACAACGGTTGACGTCTCACCCCATTATTTAGAGTGGGCACGGCAAAATTTTGGTTTAAATCGGATGAATCCAAAGCGGCACCAATTTATAGCTGGAGATTGTTTTGAGGTGATGGCGCAACAGATTCAGAAACAACGCTATGATGTCATCTTGATGGACCCGCCAAGTTTTTCAACAACAACCAAGAACAAATTCACCACAAGTGGTGGAACATCACGTCTGGTGACTCTAGCGCTTAAGTTGTTGGAGCCTGGTGGCTTACTCATTACGTCATCAAATCACCAGAAAGTTGATGTGGCTGACTATCTTAAGGAATTACGTCGCGGTGCATTGGCGGCAGGATGTAGTTTGCAGGTCGTTAAAACGGCGGGGCAGTCGGGTGATTTCCCTTATCCTGTGACATTTCCTGAGGGGCGATATTTGAAATATGTTATCGCTGTTAAGGGGGAGGCACTGTAGGGTGTTCATCTTTTTGAATGTTGATTTATAAATAAGAAAGGCTGTGTGCATCAAATTGGATGTACACAGCCTTTTTTTCTTCATGCAACGTGAAGATCAGTATTAATCCTCAATACGGCTTACAGAGGTAATAACGACAGGCTCAACAGGAACGTCTTGGTGCTGACCCTTGTTACCCGTGGCAACAAGCTCGATCTGTTTAACTACATCCATTCCGTCAACTACTTTACCAAATACGGCATAGCCAAACGCTTCAGCTCGCGTGTCGCGATGATCGAGAAACTCATTATCGTTTAAGTTAATAAAAAACTGAGATGTTGCACTGTCAACAATTTGTGTGCGAGCCATAGCAATAGAGCCGCAAATGTTTTTCAGGCCATTTGTTGCCTCATTTTTAATGGGTTGCTTGCCACTAGTCTCTTCCATGTCACTATTCATGCCACCACATTGAATCATGAAATTTTTGATGACACGGTGGAAGATAGTATCTTCATAGTAGCCACTGTCCACATAGGATAAAAAATTTTCAACAGAAATAGGGGCAAGCTCTTGATTGAGTTCAAGAGTGATGTTGCCGAGGCTGGTTTGAAACAAGACTTTTGGTGCTACGCTCATGTGATACTCCTTTAGTTTTGTCAATTTTATTATAGATACTGAATACAAATTCTTAGTTTTTTGGGACACTAACATATCTAAACAGATAAATTCAAACAATGGCCGCTCTATTTTAGGTTCTTATTATTTAGTGTTTGACCTGTCTTCGTTTCCTGTTATAGTAGCCGCCGCAGTTACAGATTGAAGGCAACGGATCGATCTGTTTCACGCCACTGTTTTTTACGTTATATGTAGGGTGACATGCCATGGAACATTCAAACGGCGAAAATAGTATCGCTAAAAATATTTTCATCGGTTACTTTGTCCTGATATTACATGTTCTCCTGTTAGTTATTCTGGGAGTCTTTATCGTTTTCTTCCGCGGCTTGATTGTTTATATGCCTTGGATCGTTGGCGGTGGCGTTTGTTTGATGATCGTTTCGGGGCTGTGGTTTTATCGAAGAATGAAAAAGAGTCAGTCGAGCTTAGCCGAAACACTTAGTAATGGAGTGCCAAATGATCGGGCCGTTGAAATTAGTTTTCTTGGCGGATTAGCTTCCGTTAGGCTTGGAACAACACGATCTGGTTCAGATAGATATGTGGATGAAGCTCCGCTACAGTTAGAAGATTCAGAGACGTCACGCTTAAGAAGTTTAGATCGATTGGTTAAAATGTATAATAATGACCTTATAAGCAAAGAAGAGTTTGCATTATTGAAGCAAGACGTGTTACAAGGTTCCTCGCTGGCCGTTACAGAGAACAAAGAGATTATTGATGTTGATTTTACCAGTCATTGATTTTAGTAATCTCACGAGGTTGGTTGAAAAAATAAATAAATAAAATGTGTTTTTAAGTTGCATTTTTAATTCCAGAATGATAGAAAACAGCGTCTTGTATGTCGGGGTGTAGCGCAGCCTGGTAGCGCACCTGCCTTGGGAGCAGGGGGTCGGAGGTTCGAATCCTCTCGCCCCGACCATAACAAGCGCCAGTAGCTCAGCTGGATAGAGCATGTGACTTCTAATCACAGGGTCGAGGGTTCGAGTCCTTCCTGGCGCGCCATTTAAATGGCCGCTTTAGTTCTTCAATCGGCCACCTATTGTGGTGGGTGTAGCTCAGTTGGTAGAGCGCCGGATTGTGACTCCGGTTGTCGAGGGTTCAATCCCCTTCACTCACCCCATTTTAGTTTAAATCAAGCACTCGATGCAATATGGATTCTTGGTTTGTGTTCAGGTAACAAAAAAAATATTCTCATAACTTTTCGGTTTTGAGGTCAAATAGAATTTGCGAGAGTGGCGGAATTGGCAGACGCACTGGTTTTAGGAACCAGCGGGCAACCGTGGGAGTTCGAGTCTCCCCTCTCGCACCAAACAATGACAGGGGCATACGTGCCCCTGTTTTGTTCTATCTTTTTTAATCTAATTATTGGTTTGTCCAGTCTTTCTATTATTTTTATGTTTATCAAGTGAGGTTTATTTAGCATGAACGTTCAAGTTGAAGAGATTAGTTCTGTAAAGAAGAAGATTTGTGTTGAAGTCAGTGCTGACCGTGTATCTGATGAAATTGCAAAAGCTTATAAGAAAATTGCTAAAACAGCAAAGATCAAGGGATTCCGTCAAGGGAAGATCCCTATGAAAGTTGTTGAGCAATACTATGCAGAACAAATGGAGCAAGAAGTTATTGGTGGCCTAATCAATGAGTCTTACTATAAGGCTTTGATGGATCACAAGGTGCCAGCAATTTCTGACCCCTCAATTGAAAACAATAGTGGACTTGAAAAAGGTAAGCCATTTACATTTGAAGCTCACGTAGAGGTTAAGCCTGAGGTCGTGGCAAAAGATTACACTGGTTTTGAATTGCAAAAAGAGATCATCGAATTAGATGATCAGACTGTTGAAGACCGTATTGCCGAAATGACAGGTTCACGTGACTCTCAAGAAGTTGTAGATCGTGACGATGTTCAAAATGGTGATTTTGTTACAATTGATTTTGAAGGATTTGTTGATGGTGTTGCCTTTGCTGGTGGCGCTGCACAAGACCATATCCTTGAATTAGGTTCAGGTAGTTTTATCCCAGGATTCGAAGAGCAACTTGTTGGCGCGAACCGTGGTGATGATAAAGATATTTGTGTTACCTTTCCTGCTGAATATGGCAACGAAGAATTGGCGGGCAAGGAAGCAACGTTTAAAGTTGCTGTAAAAGAGATCAAGGCGAAGGTTGCTGCCGTGCTTACAGATGAACTCGCTAAGGAGTTTGGTGCTGAATCGGTAGAAGAACTACGTCAAAAAGTGGCTGATGGCTATAAAGATCAGGAGGAAAAGCGTATTGAAGAGGATCTTAAAGAGCGCCTCATGACAGCTTTGGTTGAAGGTAACGCTGTTGAAGTTCCTGATACGATGATTTCTCGTCAACTTGACTTTATGCACCGCAATATTGGTAACCGCCTAAAGCAACAGGGTATGACCCTTGAGATGATGGGCATGACTGATGAGTCTTTCCGTTCTATGTACCGTGACACTGCTATTAAGCAGGTTCAGGGGAGTTTAGTTCTGGAAGCAATTGGCCAACAAGAAAATATTTCAGTCGATGATTCAGAAATTGATGGTCGCTTGGAAGAGATCGCAAAGATGGCGAATGCGCCACTCGATGAAGTAAAAAAACATTATGCTGCAGACGAAGCACGTAAAAATCTATTGGCACAAATTGAAGAGGAGAAGGTGATCACCTTCTTACTTGGCCAATCTAAGGTTGAAGAAGTAGCTAAGGAATCCCTTATTGAAGCACCAAGCGACGAAGAACAGGAGTAGCGAATGAGCCTCGTCCCGATAGTTGTTGAACAGACTGGTCGCGGAGAACGGTCGTATGATATTTATTCACGGCTGTTGAAGGATCGAATTATTTTTCTCGGTGGTGGCATTGATGATCAGATCTCTAATCTTATCATTGCGCAACTTCTGTTTTTAGAATCTGAAGACCCTGAAAAAGATATTCATCTGTATATCAATTCCCCTGGCGGTGTTGTGACAGCTGGGATGGCAATATACGATACGATGCAATATATAAAGGCACCTGTTTCTACTATTTGTGTCGGTCAAGCTGCAAGTATGGGAGCCCTGTTGTTGGCTGCTGGTGAAAAAGGCAAGCGTTATTCGTTGCCTAATTCGCGCATTATGATCCATCAGCCTCTTGGTGGTTTTCAAGGTCAAGCTTCTGATATTAGTATCCATGCAAAAGAGATTTTACGTTTGCGGGAAGAACTAAATGGCATTTTGGCGCATCATACAGGTCAGAATGTCGAAACCATTGGTTTAGATACTGAGCGTGACAACTTTATGGGCGCAACTCAAGCAAAAGAGTACGGTTTGATTGACGATATTGTTACTCGAGACAAGGTCTGATAGCGGGGGATTTTATGGATCACACTGAAGACCAATCTGATGAATTGATTTGTTCTTTTTGTGGAAAATCACAAGAAGAAGTTAAGAAACTGATCGCTGGGCCATCTGTTTATATCTGTGATGAATGCATTGGTTTGTGCCAAGAGATCATTGTTGAAGAGGTCGATTCAGCCGAAGAGGAAGAGGCCACACCTCTGCCAACACCGATAGAAATTCGTGAAACGCTTGATGATTATGTTGTCGGTCAAGACTGGGCAAAAAAGGTTTTATCCGTTGCGGTATATAACCACTATAAGCGGGTAAAATATTCAGCTAAATCTGGGGATGTTGAAATTCAAAAGAGTAATATTCTGTTGCTAGGTCCTACCGGTAGTGGAAAAACTCTTTTAGCTCAAACTTTAGCTCGAGTACTTGACGTACCTTTTGCTATGGCTGATGCAACAAACTTAACTGAAGCGGGTTACGTTGGAGAAGATGTAGAGAATATTATTCTAGGTCTTGTTCAAGCAGCTGATTACGATGTTGAAAAAGCCCAACGTGGCATTATTTATATCGATGAAATTGATAAAATTGCTCGAAAAAGTGAGTCGCCTTCCATTACGCGTGATGTTTCAGGTGAAGGTGTGCAGCAGGCACTTTTGAAAATCATTGAGGGGACGACTGCAAGTGTTCCACCAAAGGGTGGTCGCAAGCATCCGCAACAAGAATTCATTAAGGTTGATACAACGAATATCCTGTTTATTTGTGGTGGTGCTTTTTCGGGACTGGAAGATGTGATTAGCCAACGCGTTGGTAAAAAAGCGATGGGCTTTGGTGCCGAAATCCGCCTGCCAAGTGAGACTACGCTGGGTAAGTTGTTGAAGGATATTGAACCCGGTGACCTACTGAAGTATGGGCTAATTCCTGAGTTTATTGGTCGCTTACCTGTTATTGCAACACTTGAGGAACTCGATGAAGAGGCTTTGGTTCGTATTCTTAAAGAACCTAAGAATGCCCTTGTTCGTCAATATCAAAAATTGATGGATCTCGAAGGGGTGGCGTTGACTTTTACAGATGAGGCCTTAGTTGCGGTAGCTAAAGAAGCGGCGCGTAGGAAAACAGGTGCTCGTGGTCTTCGTTCTATTCTTGAGGAATCTATGTTGGATATTATGTATGATATCCCTTCTCAAGAACAGGTTAAGGAAGTTGTTGTCAGTGAGGATGTTATCTTGAAGAAAAATGTCCCACTTATTATGTATGACTGTGCTGAATCAGCTTAAGGTTTACTTTAATGACTCAAGCTTTAGAAAATATTCCTGAAGTAAATGAGGGAGCAGGGGCAATCCCTCTGCTCCCTTTGCGTGATATTGTAATTTTCCCAGAAATGGTCACCCCGTTGTTCGTTGGACGTCCTCGATCAATTAAAGCATTGGAAGAGGCGATGGAGGGGGGGCGGCATATCTTTCTTGTTGCTCAAAATGATTCCGATATTGATGAACCTGTCAAAGATGATCTTTATTCCGTCGGTACTATTGCAAAAATTTCTCAGCTGTTGAAGCTTCCAGATGGAACTGTCAAGCTCCTTGTTGAGGGTGTTAGTCGTGCCATAGTGGATCGCCTTATCGAACAAGATGATTTTACTCTCGTCACTTATGATGAGATTGAAGATATACAGGTTGGTTCACTTGAAGCGGAAGCGCTTGTGCGAAGTGTGCGGACATTATTTGAAGCCTATGTGAACTTTAGTCGTAAAATACCATCTGAAGTTGTTGCAGCTGTTGAAAATGTCACTCTTCCTGGTGTGTTAGCAGATACCATCGCTGCACATTTGAGTTTGCGTGTTGATGAAAAACAGGAACTTCTTGAACTTGTCGATGTGAATTCTCGGCTTGAATTGCTCATGGAGTTGATGGAACGCGAAATCGAAATTCTTAAAATCGAGCGTAAGATACGCAAACGAGTTAAGAACCAGATGGAGCGTACGCAAAAAGAGTACTATTTGAATGAGCAAATGCGGGCTATTCAAAAAGAACTTGGTGATAAGGATGAATTCAAACAAGAGATAAAAGAACTCGAAGAACTTATTTCAAAGCGCAAGATGTCGCAAGAAGCGACGGAAAAAGCAACTTCAGAGTTGAAAAAGCTCAAGATGATGTCGCCAATGTCTGCGGAAGCAACCGTTGTGCGTAATTATATTGACTGGCTAGTAAGTTTGCCATGGCAAAAATCAACTCGTGATAGTGCTAATCTTGACCGTTCCGAATCTGTGCTCAACAAGGATCATTATGGCTTAGAAAAGGTTAAAGAGAGGATTCTTGAGCATCTTGCTGTTCAGGCCTTAGTTAAAAAAGTCAAAGGGCCGATTTTGTGTCTCGTTGGGCCCCCTGGTGTTGGTAAAACCTCGCTAGGCCAGTCGATTGCTAAAGCGATTAATCGAAAATTTGTACGAATTTCGCTTGGTGGTGTACGTGATGAGGCTGAAATTCGTGGTCATCGTCGCACCTATATCGGTGCTATGCCGGGCAAGATTATTCAGGGTATAAAAAAAGCTGGGGTGCGTAATCCGGTCTTTCTTTTAGATGAAATTGACAAAATGGCGACCGATTTTCGTGGAGATCCATCGGCTGCTTTACTTGAAGTTCTTGATCCCGAACAAAATGTGACATTTGGTGACCATTTTCTCGATTTAGATTACGATCTTTCACATGTGATGTTTATTACCACTGCCAATTCTCTACAGGGAATTCCCGCTCCACTATTAGATCGGATGGAGATTGTTCAGCTCGATGGCTATTCTGAAGATGAAAAAACACATATAGCCCGTGGACATTTAATTACGAAGCAATTGAAAGAGCACGGTCTAGAAGAGAAATACGTCTCTTTTTCACCTGCTGCTCTTACTGAAGTTATTCGACGTTACACCAGAGAGTCCGGTGTACGTGATTTGGAGCGGCGTATTGCCGCGATTTGCCGTAAAATTGCGCGACAGTTGGTGAATTCTGGGGCAAAAAATAAAAAGTGGAATGTTGGTGTCAGTCAAATTTATAATTATTTAGGGGTTGCTCCTTATAGTTATGGTGTTAAAGACCAGAATCCACGCTGTGGTGTTTCAACTGGTTTGGCATGGACTTCAGCGGGTGGTGAGATCCTGATGATTGAGGTTCTTAAGTTAGCTGGACAGGGTAAATTGACCGTCACTGGTAAGCTGGGTGAGGTGATGCAGGAGTCAGCTCAGGCTGCATTTGCATATGTTCGCTCGCGCTGGAATGAGTTGGGCCTAGAGGCTGATTTTTACCGTACAGTAGACATCCATATCCATGTTCCAGAGGGTGCTATCCCGAAGGATGGCCCTTCGGCGGGGATTACCATTGCGACGGCTTTAGCGTCTGCTTTAACGGGTCGTCTTGTCGATTGTAATTTAGGCATGACGGGTGAGATCAACTTACGTGGTGAAGTATTGCCGATTGGCGGCCTTAAGGAGAAGATCTTGGCTTCTCGCCGTGCTGGCCTTGAGCGCATATTGATACCTGCTGAAAATAAACGACACCTTAGTGAAATATCACCCGCGATCCAAAAAGGGTTAGATATTATTTGTGTTCAACATATGGATGAGGTTTTGGCACAGGCTTTGCTTTAAAACTTCTGTTTGCTTCACGTTGTGTCGCACAAATATAAATCACACAATGTTCTGTGTAACTTACGTTTAGCACTTGTACTCATCATTTAACTTTGCTATAACTGGCGCGTCTTCAAAAGACGCAAAAACTTATCGAATAATTGGAGGTTTGACGTGACGAAAACTGAACTGGTAAATGCTATTGCAGAGAAGTCCGAATTGAGCAAGTCTGATTCAGAGAAAGCTTTAAAAGCTTTTGTAGATACGGTCACAGAAGTTCTGCAACAAGGTGACAAGATTGCTATGGTTGGTTTTGGTACTTTCAGTGTTGGTGATCGTGCTGCACGTGTTGGTAAGAATCCTCAAACTGGTGCAGCAATTGATATCCCTGCTGCTAAGGTTCCTAAATTTAAGGCTGGTAAGGCTTTGAAGGATAGCGTCAATTAAATTGTAAAAAAGCGCTGTTAGATGTGAATTAACCCTTTACATCGTCAGGTTGTTCTGTTATCTTTCAGCGCGTTGATCGAGTGGGGCTGTAGTAGAGTTGGTTACAACATCGGCCTGTCACGCCGGAGGTCGCGGGTTCGAGTCCCGTCAGCCCCGCCATTTGATCACAGTAAATATGGGCGAATAGCTCAGCTGGGAGAGCATCGGTCTTACACACCGAGGGTCACAGGTTCGAGCCCTGTTTCGCCCACCAAACA